>NZ_LVWH01000002.1:0-189764 GCF_001909045.1 Paenibacillus sp. P3E
ACTCTGGAGAACCAAGCATTTTCTGTTGCGCTCAGGCTTAAAAATGAACGATAATGGGGCTGTTGGAATTACAGGGAGTTTGGGCAGTTAGGGGGAGTCAACATGCTGGATCGGCTGATTAGTCTGCCATTCACGATGACGGGTGAGGAGCGCAGAGAGCTGCACATACTTACACTTAAGGAAAATATTTCGAGAGGTAAGCTGTTTGCTAAAATTATTATAGGCATTGAATCAGCTTTGGCAGTCACTGACTTGGCAGCGTCTTTCACTAAGATACACGATAGCTTTCATTTCAGCTTTTATTTTATAATGTATGTTTTCATGATCGGACTGAATGTGGCTTTTCTGCTGGGAGCTGCGGCCTATGAAAGAGATGCCAAACAGGTGGAGGGCAGGTATCGGCTGTATGAGAAGCTGTTCATCGTATATGCGTATACTTTTGTGATTTGGGGTTCTGTCGTGACGTTGTCCGATCAGCGGCTATATGGGCAAGTGATGGCTTTTGTAATTAATCTGGTCAGCATTTCAGTCATCTTTTATTTCAACAACAAAATGATGCTGTGCCTGTATGGAGTCTCGGCAGGACTGCTGTATATCGGGCTCCCCTTGTTCCAATCGTCTTCGAATGTACTGATAGGACACTACATAAATCTGACTTTGTTCCTTTTCTTTACCTGGGTGGCGTCAAGAATTCTCTATGTGAACTATTGCAGCAATTATTATAACCGGATACTGCTGGGGAACAGCCACCGCAAGCTGGAGGAGCAGGTGATTCAGAATGAAAAGGTACATCAGGAACTGGCCCGGGCCAACGGGGAGCTGCAAAGGCTATCCCTTATCGATGCGCTGACAGAAATTCCGAACCGCCGTGCTTTCGACCAAAGGATGCAGCAGCTGTTAAGCTCAGGCAAAGAAGCAGCCAGTATGGTTGCTGTATTAATCATTGATATTGATTACTTCAAACCTTTCAACGACAACTACGGGCATGCTGAAGGGGACCGGATCATTAAAGAAGTGGCTCAGGTGATTCATGGGGAAATGGAGGGGGAGCGGCAATTTGCAGCCCGGCTGGGGGGTGAAGAGTTCGTGGTTGCAGCTATTGATACCGGGGTGAACGGGGCCATGGAGCTTAGTGAAAGAATTCGTATGCGTATTCAACAAATGTCTGTTCACCACGGATATTCTGAAGTCAGCTCCTATATTACAGTGAGCATAGGCGCCGCCGCAGGTGAAGCGGCAAATCCGGGGGATATTGCGCTACTGACAGAACTCGCAGATCAGGGGTTGTATGTGGCGAAAACGAGCGGCCGCAACAGAGTATCCACCGTAAGCGGCACAATGTAAAAATCCCGCCTGCAGCATGAAGCTGGAGGCGGGACATTGTTGCTAACGGTTAACCTTTGATATACATCCGGTTGTAATATTCCTCCAGCATCCGTTTGCTCGCGAATTCGGTACGGGTGGTTTCGATGCTCTTGCGCATCATCTGTACCCACTTCTCCTTATCCTTATAGAAGGTTGGGAGGACGCGGTTCAGGAGTGTGTCGTAGAGGGCATCGCTGTCATGCTGGTCAAGCACAGCGAAATCATTCGTCTCGAAGCCGTCTCCAATCTGCCAGCCATTTTCCCCGTCGATGCAGGCTTCCGGCCACCAGCCGTCAAGGATGGAACAGTTCAGGACACCGTTCATGGCAGCCTTCATGCCGGAGGTGCCGCTGGCTTCCAGCGGACGGCGCGGATTGTTGAGCCAAATATCGGAACCGCGCGTCAGCATTGCTCCGATCGTCATATCGTAATTTTCCAGGAACACTACGCTCTTCGGATATTTTTTCATCATGGCCACGAGGTTGCTGACGATTTTTTTGCCGTTGTCATCCAGCGGATGGGCTTTGCCGGAGAATACGATTTGGATGCGGCCACTCTCCAGGTAAGGCTCAATAATCTCAGGTTGGGAAAAAATCAGGTCGCTGCGTTTGTAAGGTGCCGCCCGCCGGGAGAAGCCGATCAGCAGATTGTCCGCATTCAGCGAGATGCCGGAACGTTCTTCAATAAAACCGATTAACTCGCCTTTGATCTCCTTATGTGCGGCCCACAGATCGCCGTCTTCTTCGAAGGCTCTGGTCATCCGTTCATCGACCCAGGTTGGGGTATGAATGGCATTGGTGAT
The DNA here is from genome assembly GCF_001909045.1 of Paenibacillus sp. P3E. NCBI lineage: Bacteria > Bacillati > Bacillota > Bacilli > Caryophanales > Paenibacillaceae > Paenibacillus > Paenibacillus sp. P3E. Next base: position 2,168 of record NZ_LVWH01000002.1, read on the forward strand.
GCCGATGATCTCCGAACGGCCCGCGACTTCCTTCCACATTTTATTCGCGGTATCGGCATGAAGCTGGGCCACAGCGTTAGAGATACGCGACAGGCGTAGTCCGGCTACGGTCATATTGAACGGATCACCGCCGATGCGCTCCATTTGGTCACGGGTCAAGCCGTTAAAAGCACTCATATACTCCAGACGATCCAGCGGATGCGTCTCATTGCCTTCCTTAATCGGTGTATGTGTAGTGAACACAACCTCTTCCCGTGTAGCTTTCCAGGCTTCTTCAAAGGTGCTGCCGCCGGACATTTTTTCACGGATTAGTTCAATAGCCGCCAGTGCCGCATGTCCCTCGTTGAAATGGTAGACGTCAATCGGAATATCCAGTGCGCGCATGGCTTTTACCCCGCCTATTCCGAGGACAATCTCCTGTGCGATCCGTTCTTCCCCAAACCAGCCGTAGAGCTGGCCCGTAATCCAGGCATCTCCGTTCTCCGGAATATCCGTATCGAGCAGATACAGTGGATTATTGCCGAAATGATCGGTTTTCCAGACCTTGCAGACTACATCGATCTTGCGGACCTTAACGGTGACCTTTACGCCTGTATCCTCAAGGAAATCATAGACGTAATTGTGGTAGGAGTCGTAGGGATCGCCGTTAGCGTCAATCTTTTGGTCCGTGTAGCCTTGCTTCCATTTCAGGCCGATGGGGATGATTGGAGCGTTAATATCTTTGGCACCCTTGATGTAGTCTCCGGCCAATATGCCCAGGCCACCGGCGTACATTTTGAAGTCGGAATGCAGTCCGTACTCCATGCTGAAATAAGCTACTGACGGTAATTGGTTCTGGTTCACTTGATAAGCCTCCTAAATACATAGTAGAGTAAAAACTGGCGTTACTGCAGGCTTAATCTAAGGTGCAAACGTTTGCTCAAATGGGCAAGAAGCTTTCCTGGAAGCGATTGCACATCTATTTTAGCACATTTGAAGAAAAAAAGCATACCGAATTTTTAAAAAGAAATGGCCCGGTGTAAAGCAGCATTTTCCCTAAACGATTGGATGGCTCCGTGGAGTAGGCCCCGCAGGCTAGGACTGAAGTAGCGTTGCAAATTCCGGCCCGAGCTTATTATCCCGAAAATTCATTTCTGCTCATAAAGTGAGAGCCGGCAGCCGAAATAAATAAAGATATTTATCACAACATAGGGGGAACCGGTCACATGAAAAAAACCGTCAGTATTCTTGCAAGCTGCTTGCTGGCCATCAGCATGATGTCAGGAGCGGCACAGGCCAAATCCGAAAACAATAATGGTAGGGGGAACGGTAACGGCAACGGCAATGGCAAAAGTATAGTAGAAGCTCCAGCTGCGGTGCCTGCTAATGCAACAGCACCAACAGACAAGGATAAAGACAAGGACAAGGACAAGGACAAGGACAAGGACAAGGAAAATGTGAGTATCAAAGAAAAGGATAAAGAGTCCGTTACTACTGTTACCTATGCTACATATGAAAATAAGGGCCATAATGGATATAAGGGTCTTCTGCATGCAATCGAAAATGTAAAGGACAAACCGGCAGGGGCCGTGATTGCAGAGCTTTTATTGACCCAGTATCCTACGGATCTGACACCAGAAATGAAGGCTGAGCTGGTAGCCATTAAAGATAAGGATGCCGCATTGTCGGCACTTGCGGAGATTTTGAACCAAAAGGGCAGTGTAACCGATGCAGTATACGTCCAGAAAGAAGCTATTCTGGCTAACGTAAAGAATCTGAACTCGTATAAAAAGCTTGGTAAGCTGTATGCACAAACCGGCAAAAACGGGGTAAAGCTGTACGTTAACGGAGAAGAGTCCACCTCTGGCGTTGCTCCTATTGTTACATCCGGAAGCACATTGGTACCGTTCAAGGCGATTGCTGAAGCCTTGCAGGCTGAAGTGGTATGGAATGGGAAGGAGCGTTCGGTGACCATGACCCGCGAAGGGACTACGGTAAAGCTGTTTATTAATAACAAGACGGCGTATGTCAACGGTAAGGCAGTCACTCTTCAGGTAGCGCCGGCCATCGTTAAGGGCAATACGGTTGTGCCTGTCCGCTTTGTCAGTGAAGCTCTGAAAGCTACTGTGAAGTGGGAGCCGGAATCCCAATCGGTAGTCATCTACGAAGAGTAGAGGATAACAGCAGCCTCAGGCTGCATAGCAGCGCATGTTCAAGAGGAAGTTATTTCTCGCAGAAACGGTACCGTCCCTTAAAGGACGGTACCGTTTCTGCTTAGTACAGAGAGAAATGGGGTTTGATAAAACCGGGTAAACCCGAGTAAGATAGAGTGTAACAAGTTAGGATGGTGAACAGATTGGGTATAGTGATAATCGGCAGCCTGAACATGGATATGGTGGTGCGCACAAGCCGGGCACCAGAGGCCGGAGAGACATTGTTCGGACAGGACTTTACCCTGTCTCCAGGCGGGAAGGGCGCAAATCAGGCAGCAGCAGCAGCCCGTCTTGGCGCAGAGGTGACGATGATCGGCAGAGTAGGTAAGGATGCCTTCGGCAGCGAGCTGCTTGAGGTCATGCGCCAGGAGCATATCCATACCGAGCATATTGGACAGAGTGAAACACTTAGTACAGGGGTCGCTTCCATCGTTGTGGACGGAGAAGGGGAGAACCGGATTATCGTTGTGCCAGGGGCGAATATCGAGATGGGTCCAGCGGATATTGCAGCACTTGCGCCGATCATCAGCCAGGCGGAAATGGTGGTCTTGCAGCTGGAGACGGACCTCTCTATGTGTGCACATGCTGCGGCTATCGCCGACAGGCATGGAATCCCGGTAATCCTGAACCCTGCACCGGCCCGGGCTCTGGATGATGCATTTCTCCAGCATGTTACCTACCTGACACCCAATGAGACGGAAGCGGGCATCCTGGCAGGAATGGCCGTGAACAGTATTGATGATGCAGAGCAAGCGGCGCGTATTTTGTTACAAAAAGGGGTCAGTAACGTTATTGTGACCCTCGGTCCCAAAGGAGCGCTAATTGTGAATCATGCCGGAAGTCTGCATATTCCCGGTTTTCCTGTACAAGCTGTTGACACGGTAGCGGCTGGAGATTCTTTTAACGGAGCCCTGGCCTGGCAGCTTACCAAAGGAAAGACGCTTGACGAAGCAGTCAGATTTGCGAATGCTGTCGGTGCGCTGGCTGTGGGCAAGAAGGGTGCGATTCCGTCGCTGCCGCAGCTGCCGGAGGTTGAGCAATTTCTCCAGGACGCTGCTGATCAGTAAATGAATCTTAGCTACACGCTTATACATAAGGAGCTGAAGGAAATGAGCGGTACAGTAACTGTTAGACAGGTAACCCTTGGTGAGGATATTCCCAAAATCTGCGTTCCACTGGTTGGAGCTACGGCAGCTGAGCTAATAGCAGAAGCAGAGGCACTGAAGGAGCTGGCACCGGATCTGGTGGAATGGCGGAGCGACTTTTTTGCAGAGGTTGAAGATCTCACCGCAGTACAGGAAACCTTGTCCGCAATCTCCTCCGTCCTTCCGGACATTCCGCTGATCTTCACGTTCCGCAGTGAAGAGGAAGGCGGCGAGCGGGCGATTGCTAAGGAATATTATATCCGGCTGAATCAAGCGGCTGCAGAGAGCGGCTGCGTCGATATCATCGATGTGGAGCTGTTCAAGGGGGAGGATATCGTTCGTGAGTTAATTGCGGCTGCGCATGCCTGTGGGGTGTTCGTGATCGTCTCGAATCACGATTTCCACGGAACACCCTCCCAGGAGGAGATGATCTCACGGCTGCGCAAGGCCCAGGAGCTTGGCGGGGATCTGCCCAAAATCGCTGTCATGCCGCAGCATGCGGGTGATGTGCTGACGCTACTGGCTGCGACGAATACGATGCGGGAACAGTATGCGGACCGTCCGATCATTACGATGTCCATGGGCGGAGAAGGTGTAATCAGCCGCCTGGCCGGAGAAATCTTTGGCTCAGCGCTGACCTTTGGCGCAGCCCACAAGCCCTCGGCTCCGGGCCAGGTGGCGGTAGCCGAGTTGCGCAGTGTGCTTGCGCTGCTGCACCGCAACCTGTAGAATTGCGGGCATTCAAGGAATCAGGAAATACAGGCAGCTCCATCAGCTGGAGCTGTCTTTTTGCTGATCCTGCATCATAATTCCCCGCTCCTTAAATACCTCCTTGGCTACAAAGGTCGCATTCAGCACACGCGGAAATCCGGTATAAGGCACACAATGCAGGATGGCTTCCACGATTTCTTTAGGAGAAAGTCCTACATTAAGCGCTGCATTGATGTGAACGGTGAGCTGAGGCTCGCAACCGCCAAGCGTAGTGAGTGAGGAAATGGTGACTAATTGGCGCTGCCGCAAATCCAGTCCTTCGCGGGGATAAATATCGCCAAAAGCAAATTCGATCACAAATCTGCCCAGATCAGGAGAAATGTCCTTCAGCGAATGAATTACATTTGTCCCGCCCTTGCCATCCACCTCCATCAGCTTTTCCCACCCGCGTTCATAACGTTCTGTTGTCATAAGGTAACCTCCGATGAATAGAGTTTTTTACTTCTGGACTCAGGTTACAGCTTAGAGCGCGCTCTAATGCAACTGTTTATTTTTTGTGGTATGATTCCGCCATGGAGAACTTACTTACGATTCAGGAAATGTCCCGCCTGACGGGACTGTCAGCGCATACGCTGCGGTATTACGAGAAAGTTGGCATGCTGGAAGGCGTGTCCAGGAATGAACAGGGCTACCGGGCCTATTCTGAAGCTGATGTATCTTGGGTACAATTCCTAGTCATTCTGAGGGAGCTGGATATCCCCATCCGGGAAATGAAGCGTTATTCCGATCTGCGCAGCCAAGGTCCGTCGACTGTTCATGAGAGACGATTGATGCTGGAAGCCCACCAGAGCAGGGTCCAGCAGCAGATGCGGAAGCTTGGCGATAATCTCGGGAAGATTGCCGACAAGATTCAGTACTACAAAGGAATGGAGGAAGAGGTGGAGGCGGGTATAAAATAGAGCGGCAGCGGGATGATCCGCTGCCGCTCTGACTTTTACAAACGTGTAGAATAAGCCTACTCTTGTTCCGATCCGGTATACACATGAACGGCATCCCTCAGAAACCTGGCCGCGCCGGACCGGTTTTTGTCGTAGTAGGCGGTGAACCGCTCATCATCGACATACATTTGTGCGACTCCGGCATGGGCCTCTTTGGTATAGGTATCCCAGTAGAAGGTCAGCCATTGACGGTGCAGATCGGCGGCTTTTTGGGCCAGTACGCTTGCCGGATCACCGTCCTCCATGGCCTGCTCCAGTGCGGCGAACATCTCAGCCTCCGTCTCCTGAACCCTGTCGTACTGTTCCTCCGTCATATTTCTCAGCTTGCGGTTCGACTTCTCTACAGCTTCATCTCCATATTTTCCGCGGATTTCCTGTCCATACTTCTGCTCGTTATCGTCGATCAGCTTTTGCTTAAAGCCTGCGAATTTCTCTTCATTACTCATAGTTATTCTCCCTTCGGTTTGTGCCAGTGTCCGCTCGACGTTCAGGATCAGCCTATCCAACTGCTGTCTCCGCTGAAGCAGCTTCTCATGATGCTCGCGCAGGGCCTGGGCGCCGTCAAAGGAAGGTGCGGTTACAAGCGCTTTGATCCCTTCCAGACTTAGCCCCAGCTCCCGGTAAAAAAGAATCTGCTGCAGCCGGTCGACCTCAGCCTGACCATAGATACGGTATCCCGAGGAGTTGATTCTCGCCGGCTTGAGAATACCAAACTCATCGTAATACCGCAGGGTCCGTGTGCTGATTCCCGCAAGCGCCCCCAGCTTCTGCACGGTATACTCCATCATTTCTTCAGCCTCCAGCTCATTCTCAGCGTGTATTTGAATAGATCGCTTCGCGTCAGCGACTTGCAAGCAGCTGCTTGCAAATTGAATGTACACCTTTACGTAACGGCAATGTCAATCTTTTTTATGATAAAAAAAACAGCGGCAGTCTCCCTAGTATACCCACTAAGGGAACTGCCGCTGTCATATGGCGATAATGAATGCAGTTTTACTTTTTGCCGAGCTGTGCTGCAAAGTAGGCCTGCAATTCCGCCAGCTTGCGTGGATCAGCCAAAGCGTCCTCAGCCGGGAAATAGTGCTCGGCAACCAGGTCCCAGGTGGGAACGATCTTCTGCGCGTTCATCGCTTTGATTGCGATCTTGACTGTCTTGCGTTCTCTGGCATTGGAGAAGGTGTCCACATAGTGCTGGGAGCGCTCGAAGTCGAGATCCGGGAAGACGGCGCGGAAAATTTCCGCTGTCATCTTGGCATCGTCCAGCGCGCGATGCGCGGAGCCGGAAGGCTCCAGCTCGAATAGGGCCATCGCCCCTTCGACGCTGATATCATTGGTGAGGCTGCGGGCACGCAGCACGCCTTTGAGCAGATCGAAATAGGTGGCAGACAGCCAGTAGGTATCATCCATTTTGTGCATGCGGACATCCTGAATGATCCGTTTCATATCCTCACCGCCCCACGTCAGAAGGAGAACACCGTCCAGGCTCTGATCCAACCAGGCCCGAAAGGCTGTAATCACCCTAGGGAACCGGTCGGCCACGTCTATATCTTCCTGGGGGATGCCCGTTTTTTTCTTAATGAACGAATTCAGGGTAGAGAAGTATATGGGTTTGATCAAAGCCGAGAATTCATCCTTATATTGCAATGAAGCGTCTAACCGGACGGCTCCAATCTCAATGACCTCCATAGGGTGCTCGCTGGCAAATTTGCGGCCGTTGAATTCGATGTCCAGAATAATATAATCCACAGGTAATGCCTCCGTTTCAGTGACTGGCGCTAGGATTGCCTTAAAATACGCCGACTATTCTATTTTAGCAAAAAAACGCAGGAATGGGGAGTTCAGAGGAAGAAACCAGACTTGAGCCGATTTCGGCGGTAATGGAAAATCTGCTTGCTTTCATCAAAGAAAACCAGTAGGGTGAGCAGGAGGAACAGGATGATATTTGCCTCGTCTGCATGGAGGTGTGCGGTGATACAGCCGTGGAAACGGATGGTACTCTGTAAGGAGGGGCTGGAATGGATACAGAAACTCTGCTTTGGAAGCATATATGCGAGCTGGAGGAGGAGCTGCTGACCACGGAGGTTCGGACATCACCGCAGCAGCTCTCGCTGCTGCTTGCGGATGACTTTTTTGAATACGGAAGCTCCGGCACAGTGTGGCATAAGAAGGATATGACGGGTGAAGGAGGTGCGGGTGCGGTGAAGCTGACACTAAGTGAGTTTGCGCTCCATCCGCTATCTGAAGAGGCTGTGCTGGCTACCTACCGGACATTTAATGCCGTGAACGGGCGGAATACGTTGCGCAGCTCGATCTGGAGGTACAGGGATGGGCGCTGGCAGATGTTTTTCCATCAGGGGACACCGATGCCTCCGCAGGATTAAAGCAAGATTAGGATGCCTTAATCCCGGATCACATGGCCCTGCCCGAGCGTGATTTCCACAAATCCGGCCATTTGCTTGGCTTGATAGCGGATCGGCCTGATGCTGCCCATAATGATGATGTTACGGACATCGGCTGTACCTTCTGCAGGAAGAGCAAAAGCTTTGATATAGGGGAATTCTTCGCTAAGGGTCGTGTGGATGGCACCCATCAGGCGGTCCCTTTCGCTTCTGCCCATCAGGTTCATGATGATCGAACCGCGGCTGTTCAGCTTGGAGCGGGCCAGGGCAAAGAACTCGCTGGAAACCAGATGCTGCGGGGTACCGTCTGCGGTAAAGGCATCCAGAAGGATGAAGTCATAGCGGTGGTCCGGCTCACTCTCCAGAATGCTGCGCCCATCCCCGATAACAACATTGTCCTGGCTGCAGCCAAAGTGCTGCCTGCTGAGCTTCACAACCTCTGCATTTACCTCGGCGGTCTTAAAGCGTTTCTCTGCGAAGTATCCGGCGATCGTCCCGATGCCATGTCCAATGACAAACACATCCTCGAACATCGCCCCTCCTGACTCCATTAAATGGATCATTGCTCTAGGATATTCAAAGACCACCCGGCGGGGGTGGTTCAGATCAAGGGCTCCCTGAATAGCGTCTCCCGAAAACTGCAGCACGCGGAATCTGCCTCTCTCACCATATAATTCTGTGGTATCGTAAACTTGGATTCCATGCCCAGCCCCAGCGGTGCTTAACCATAGCTGCAAAGCGATCATTCTCCTTAAACAAGTGAAATGCGTTTATATTCGTTCGGTGTGACGCCGACTATTTTTTTGAACAGCTTATTGAAATAGGCGGGATCGGGGTAGCCGACTTCAGCTCCGATCTCGTGAATCTTCAGATCATGGGCATTCTTCAGTAGCTGCTTGGCCTTGCGGATACGGATTTCAATCACATAGTCGGTCAGGGTCAACCCGGTTTCCTGCTTGAACAGCTTGCTCAAGTAGCTTGGTGTCAAAAATACCATCCCTGCCAGCATGTTCAAATCGGCGTGCTGATTGTAGTGGGCTGCTACCCAGCGCTTCACGGTTTCGACAGCGGTACCTGACAGCTCCAGACGGTGCGTGCGGATTATGCTTAATGCGTCTGTGAAGGTGGAGATGAACATCCGCTCGATCTCTTCAAAGCTCATGCAGGTCTCGATCTGTTCTTCAAGCGAAGGCCGGCTGCTTACTCTGTAAACGGCTCCGAATTCCTGAAGCTCCTTGCGTGCTGTGTCCTCAACTTCCCGGCAGGCCCGCAGAATATGTTCAGGACAAGCCCGCTGCGACTCCAGCAAAGAGAACATGGAATGGAGATGTCCCAGAACGCCGGATATATTCAAAATTTGCAGATCGTGAATCAACGGCTCACGCACAGGCGCAAAGGGATCACTCAGGCTGATGTCCGCATCCGGAAGCTCCTGAGCAGTAATATAATGCAGCGGCTGCGAATTGTAAATCCCTGCATCACAGGCCCGCTTGGCTTCCAGGTAGGCGGATCTAAGCTTGGAGGGAGTGCGGTATGAGCCGCTGACTCCGGCATGGAGGCATTGTCCGCTGCTTGCTGCCCGGATAGTCCCGTCGATACGATTCAATTCCGCAGCTGTTAAAGGCTCGGCAGAATACCAGATCCATACATACAGTCCCTTTCTGATTTCCAGAAGGTCAAGCAATATTTCCTTCTCTTGCCGCAGACTGTCTGAACAGGCACAGACGGTTTCCCGCGAGCTTCCTTTGAGCACGAACACGGAGAAGTAAGGCTGGGGCAAGGTAAGGCTGCTTAGAAGGATTTCGGATGGCTGCTCGACATGCAGCAGCGAGAGCAGAAGCCCGGAACGCTGGCGTTCTTCTTTTTCCCGAAACATCCTCTGCTCCTCATCCAGACGGTAGAGCACTTCAAAAAGCTGCTCTTTGTTGATAGGTTTCAGTAAATAGTCCACAGCAGAGCTGCGGATTGCTTCCCGGGCATAATTGAATTCTACAAATCCGCTCATCAGCAGCGTACGTATCCGCGGATACCCGGCTTTGAGCTGTTTGATCAGCTCGAGCCCGTCGACATGCGGCATCCGGATGTCTGTAATGACCACATCAATCTGAAGGGAGGGAAGGGCATCCAGCAGCTGCTTGCCGTCGCCATACGTTCCTATGACAAGAAAGCTGCTGCTCTCCTTGCCTATCATCCGGGCCAGGCCCTCGCGAATCAGAATCTCATCATCTACAATCACAATACGCAGCAATCCGGAATCCCTCCTTAAAATAACTAGTATTATTCCTCCCGGAGACGGCTGGTGAGCGCTTCAATGCATAAGGTGACACGGGTGCCTCTGCCGGGCTCGCTGCTTACGCTTAGACCGAGCAAAGGGCCGTAATGCAGGCGGATCCGCTCGTTCACATTCCTAAGGCCAATACCGAACCTTTCACCGTCTGCTCCGCTTTTCAGGCTGTCGTTCAAAGCACGCAGAGTGTCACTATCCATACCCACACCGTCATCCTCTACGCAAAATACGGCTTTGCCATCCTCTTCCCAGCCTTTGATGCTCAGTGTACCGGGTCCTACCTTCGGTTCCAGGCCATGAAAGACAGCGTTCTCGACGATCGGCTGCAGGACCAGCTTAATGACAGGAAGGGGGAGTAATGCTTCCGGCACTGTAATATCCAGTTTGAATTTATCCGGGAAGCGGATCTGCAGCAGATGCAGATAATTCCGTACATGGTCCAGCTCGTGGCGGATCGTAACCATCTCTTCGCTGCGGACAATGCCGTAGCGCATTTGCAATCCGAGCAGATAGGTCAGCTCCGCGACCCGCGGGTCCTCGCTGCTCTCGGCCAGCATACGGATCGATTCCAGGGTGTTATAAATGAAATGCGGGTTAATCTGGTTCTGCAGTGCCCGCATATCGGCTTTCTGTTTTCTTTTTTCCGTCAGAGAGACCTCCTGCAGCAAATCCTTGACCCGGACGATCATCCGGTTGAAGTGGCTGCCAAGCATGCCAATTTCATCGTTGTATTTGGGATGCAGCCAGACCTCCAGATTGCCGTGCTGCACCTGCTTCATCAGCCGGACCATCGATTTCAGCGGTTTTGTCAGCGCATGCGAGATGATCGTAGCGACGAACAGGGCAAAGGCTATAATCGCGAGTGTGGTCAGAATCAGTGTATTGCGGTTTTTCTCTACAGGCGACAGAATACGGGATAGCGGAATGGTAACCATTGTCGTCCAGCCGGTTTGCTTGGATACGGTGTATACGGCCAGGTAGGGCTGTCCGTCCAGCTCAATCTGAAAATGTCCTTGATCCTGTTTCACATGACCCAGCAGCTGCTGCCGGGTGAGCGCCTGCTTTTCGGGAGTTGCCTTCTCCGTATCTTCACCGTCATACATTAGCTTCCCCTGATCATCCACCACCAGGGTATTGCCCTGAGTCACAGCATTTACGGGATCCAGAATACCCTTGAATAGGCGGATGTCGATATCGAAGACGAGAATTCCGATGCTTTTCAACGTGCTTACGGAATAGATCGTGCGCAGCACACTGAAGACCTCCCGCTGTTCGGACGAGTTCACCTGGATGCTGTGTCTCCCCTGAATGACAGGAGCCGTTCCTCCGGCTTCGCTGAGGCTTTTCCATGTAGACAGCCGGTCCTTCGGAAAAGTCATGTTGATACCTGCAGCCGTATCGTAAAAAACGGAATCGTACTGGTCCACCATATAGACGGCCAGGATTTCGCTTTTCGTGGGTTTCAGATAACTGAGGAACATCGACATGGCGGTATTTTTATCCCAATCGGTGCTCTTCTGCGTCAGGTAGAGCTGCACATCGGTATTATACAGCGGTAAGGTAGTATACCGTTTCAAGTCTGCCACATAGCGGTCCATCGTATCCGATGCGTTCGAGGTCATTTGGCCCGCGCTGTCCGTGGCACTTTCCAGAACAGAACTGAACATGGAGCGGGAGGACAGATAGCTGACATAAGTAATGGGCATGGAAATCAGAAATACAAACACAACAATCAGCTTGCGCTCCATCGGCAGGTCAGCCAGGAACAACCACATTTTGCGAAAAATCCTCAGGATTGTTGACAGCACGTTGTTATTCCTCTCGGTACATTCCTTTCCCCTTATTTAACCGCGCCGCTGGTTACTCCTTCAAAAATGTAACGCTGCAGGAAAAAGTACAGAATCACTGTCGGCAGCAAAATCAGCAGAATCGCGGCACAGATCAGGTTCCATTCCCCGGAGTTGACCCCCTGGAAACGCATCAGGATGGTGGTGACCACGCCAAGGCTCTGTTTGGGCATATAAAGGTAAGGGATGTACATGTCATTGTATATGCTGATCGTCTTCAAGATCACTAGCGTAGCTGTCGCCGGGGTCAGGAGCGGGAAGATGATCGAACGGTAGATTTTGAACAGGGAAGCACCCTCCACCATGGCACTCTCATCCAGATCAACCGGAATGTTGCGGATGAACTGCAGATACAGAATGATCTGGATCACGTCTGCGCCGATATACAGGACAATTGGAGCGCCGAGCGTGTTGTAGAGACCCATGTTCTTGATGATGCCGAAGGTGGCAACCTGGGTGGTGATGCTTGGGATGATGGTGGCTACGAGATAAGCCCCAAAGACGACCGGTTTCATTTTAAAAGAGAAGCGGCCAAGGACATATGCTACCATTGTCCCAAACAGAATGTTCAAGGTCAATGTAATTATTATAATCACGAGGACATTGCCGAAACCGCTGAGGAGCCCACCGCGCTGGAAGACGGCAACAAAGTTGTCGAAGTTCAGGAAGCTTTTTGGCAGGGACATCGAGCTGCTTGAATTGAATTCATCTGTAGATTTGAAGGCATTGACGACTACCACATAAGGAGGGAAGAGGACGACAAAGACCCCGATCAGGAGTGAGACGTATTTGATAATATCAACCAGACGAAATTTAGTGTGTGTCATGTTTATTTGTCTCCTCCCCGGTTAAGAACCAATTGCTGTACCAGCAGCACAATAACAACAAAGAACAGCAGAATAATGCTCATGGCTGAAGCCAGGCCGTAATTGTTATATGCGAATGCTGTCTCGACCACGCGCTGCACATAGGTCTGACTTGCGCCGGCCGGGCCGCCTTTGGTGAGTACGAATGGCAGGTCGAAGACCTCAAGCGCACCGGTAACAGTGAGGAAGAGATTCAATTGAATAACAGCCTTCATATTCGGCAGGGTCACTCTCCATAGGGTCTGAAAAGAGCCGGCACCGTCGATCTTGGCCGCTTCATAAATATCGCGCGGAATGGCCTGTAAAGAGGCGATGTAGATAACCATATTGTAGCCCATGAAGCGCCAGAAGCCGGTGGAGGCCAGTGAGTAGTTGACGAGGCCTTCGGTCCCAAGCCAGCTGGTCTGGGCCAGATGGTGCAGTCCGATGCTGTCCAGGAACAGATTCAGCGAGCCGTTGGTGGTATCAAATACATAGCCGAACATAAAGGCAACGGCAACGCCGTTCATAATGTAGGGCAGGAAGAGCATAATCCGGAATCCGTTGCGGCCCCGCAGCTTGCTGTTCAGCACAACAGCGAAATAGATAGCCACTACGTTCTGGACAATCCCCATGACGAAGTAAGCAAAGTTATGGATGAATACCTTGAAAATATCAGGATTGCTGAAGACTTCGCGGTAATTATCCAGTCCTACCCAAGGCTTCTCGGGGCTGTAGCCGTCCCAGTTCGTGAAGCTGTAGTAGATGAGCTTGAGTGCCGGATAATACGTGAATGTAGCCAGCAGCAGCAGCGGAATGAGCAGAAAGGATACGATAATAATCGTTTTTTGTTTGCTATAGGATAATGTTCCTAACATCACTTGACCTACTTTCCTTGTGAGCGCTCTGTGATTTATGGCAAAATGGATTATCCGTAAAGGCGATAATCCATTTTGCGCCGTGTTATAGGATGCTAACGTTACAGCGTGACTTGAGATTAATAGCCGAGGTCTTTCTTAGCTTTAGCCCAGGCTTTATTCCATTTGTCAAAGACGGTTTGCGGATCTTTGGCAAGTACAAATTCCTGAAGCATGGCTGGAATATCAAGCTGTGCTTTGTTAGTGATTTCGGTAACCTTAGGATCATCCGGTGTACCTTCTTGCAGAGTTACGCCGGTAGCCTGGAATTCCTTCAGCTGAGGCAGCTTGGATTCTTTGCCTTTCAGCGGAGAGATAAATCCGGCAAAATCTTCATATCCTGATTCTTCGATCATCCATTTCACGAAGGCTTTGGCAGCGTCTACATTTTTGCTGTCCTTAGCCACGGCATAGAAGAAGTCAGGGCTGAGCGGAGCAGTAAGTTTACCTGAGTTGTCATAAGGAAGCGGGAAGAAACCTACGTTGTCAGAAGTTGTACCTGCGCCGACGACTTGATTGATTACCCAGTTGCCAAGGAAATACATGGCGAACTTGCCGGCTGCGATGTCTTTCTTGGATTGTTCCCAGTTGGTGGAGTTGATGTCTTTTTCCAGATAGCCTTTTTCGTTAAGCTCTCTCAGAAGGCTGAATGATTTGCCATAACCATTATCCATAGTGAAAGGAGTGTCAGTGTTCAGCTTGTCATTAGGGAAATCAGCTTTGTTCTCAATGATGCGAGGAACTGCAAATACCCAGTCGTTAAGCGGCCACTTGTCTTTGAAGTTGGAAGCCAGTGGCACAATACCTTTGGCTTTCAGCTTTTCGCAGGCAGCCAGGAATTCGTCCCAGGTCTTAGGAACTTCCGTGATGCCGGCATCGGCGAAGGCCTTTTTGTTGTAGACAATCCCGGAAGTGGAGTTACCTGTTGTAATTCCGTAGAGCTTGCCTTCATAGGATTTGAAGTCTTTAAAGGTAATCTTGTCATTCAGGCCAAGATCGTCCAGGGAAGCAAAATATTTAGGCAGATCCGAGTTTGGAATGCTTGGAACGAACATCACATCTGGAAGCTCTCCACTGGCCATTCTAACTTTGGCTTGCTGGTTGTAGTCGGTTTGGGAGGCTTCAAATTCGACCTTGATATTCGGGTATTTCTCATTAAAGCGCTTAACATATTCGTCATACTCTTTGCCGATCATGTCGGTTCTGTTGGTGAGGAAGGTGATTTTGCCGCTGATGTCGGTGCCGCTTGCTGCGGCCGGTTCAGTGGTTGCTGACGCATTACCACCGGTACCTTCAGTATCCGTAGTTGCTGCAGGCTTGTCTGTGGCTGAGGCGGCATTATTATTGTTGTTGGAGCCGCAGCCTGTCAGGGATAAAGAGAAAATCATGATGATAACAAAACATAACGAAAATAACTTGTTTCTCATTGCGTTGTCCCCTTTTTCGTTTTATTGTTAGCGTTTACATTAGTTATTATAACGATAAATTTCGGATTGAGAAATGGATTGAATTATTATTTATTGTCTTTATTTATTCTGTTTAAATGAATATAATTAGTTTGTTGCTAACAATAGGATAACAAAATACAATGGAAATGAACATTATTCATGAAAGCGCATGCTTACAATACTTTAGGACGTATGTTTTCCAAGTGAGTCTGGTATGATGCAGACTCAAGGAGCTTAGGCTCACAACACTTAAGCCCATGCTTCCGTAGCGAGTTTTGTACGATGTGATTACAGGATGTCTATGCTCACAAAACTTTTAGGAGGTTCTAATGAAGCACATACAACTGAAATTGGACAACT
The DNA here is from genome assembly GCF_001909045.1 of Paenibacillus sp. P3E. Lineage (NCBI taxonomy): Bacteria > Bacillati > Bacillota > Bacilli > Caryophanales > Paenibacillaceae > Paenibacillus > Paenibacillus sp. P3E. The sequence goes on from NZ_LVWH01000002.1 coordinate 17,317, forward strand.
GGCAATTTAGAGCATGTGATGAAGAGGAATGGCTGCCGGCAGCTGTACCTGGAACGGTGCATACTGATCTGCTCCGCAATGAACGAATCCCACAGCCCTTTTATGGAAAGAACGAGCATGACCTGCAATGGATCGATAAGAAAGACTGGGAATACCGGACGGTCCTGCAACTGGAAGAGAAATGGCAGCAGCATGCTTGTACTGAGTTGGTCTTCAAAGGACTCGACACGTATGCGGATGTCTATGTAAATGATGTGCATGCGCTCTCAGCAGACAATATGTTCCGGGCCTGGACTGTGGATGTGAAGGGGCTGCTGCAGACCGGGCAAAATGAGATTCGCGTGAGATTCCGTTCCGTAGTGAATGAAGATCTGCCGAAGCTGGAACAGCTGGGTTATGCGCTGCCGGCACCCAATGACCAATCCGAGCTTGGCGGACTTGGGGGACAGCAGATCAGCGTATTTGCCCGCAAAGCGCCGTATCATTACGGCTGGGACTGGGGGCCAAGATTCCTGACCAGCGGCATCTGGCGTGAGGCTGTGCTGGAAGGCAGGGATACCGTTGCTATTACAGATGTATATATCCGGCAAAATGCGGTGAACCGGGAAGAGGCCCGGGTGACTGTGCTTGTGGAAGTGGATGCCCCGTCCGGATGGAACGGTCTGCTGCGGATCAGCAGCGGCGGTCAGGAATGGATGAAATCCGCTGCGGTACAGCCGGGCAAGCAGACATTGGAGCTGGAAGTTGTCCTGGATCAGCCCCGTCTATGGTGGTGTAATGGTCTTGGGGCACCTGAGTTGACTGTATTTCGGGCAGAGCTGCTCCAGGAAGGGAAGGCCGTGGCGCAGACTGATGTTACTACCGGACTTCGGGAGATCAAGCTGGTCCGGAAGCCGGATGACCGTGGGGCTTCCTTTTATTTCGAACTGAATGGTGTGCGGGTTTTTGCCAAGGGTGCCAATCATATTCCAAATGACAGTTTTTCCACGGAAGTTACCGAGGAGCGTTATCGTCATGAGATCGCCTCGGCAGCAGCCTCCAATATGAACATGCTGCGGGTATGGGGCGGCGGGATCTATGAAGAGGAAGTTTTTTACCGGCTGTGTGATGAGTTCGGGCTGCTGGTCTGGCAGGATTTCATGTTTGCGTGCAGCATGTACCCTGGTGATGAGCCATTCCTGGAGAATGTGCGCGAAGAGGCTGTCTATAATGTGCGGAGATTGCGCAACCATCCGTGCATCGCTTTGTGGTGCGGCAATAATGAGATGGATTCGGCGTGGTCGCACTATGAAGACAATATGGGCTGGGGCTGGAAGGAAAAGTACAGTCCGGAGATCCGTGAGAAGCTGTGGAAGGATTATGAAGCAGTATTCCATCGTATCTTGCCGGAGGCTGTAGCCGCCTGTCACCCGGATGTGGATTACTGGGCATCTTCACCGATGCGGGACCTTACCCATGACCTGAATCAGCATGCCACGCGGATTGCTGGTGAAGGGGATGTGCACTACTGGGGGGTATGGCATGGAAGCGAGCCTTTTGAGAACTACAACGTTAAGGTTGGCCGCTTCATGAGTGAATACGGCTTCCAGTCTTTCCCTGAGCTGAAATCGGTGCTTAGTTATGCGGAAGATCGCGATATGGCGCTGGAATCTGAAGTGATGCTCGCGCATCAGAAGAACGGGCGCGGCAACCTTCTAATTAAGGAATACATGGATATCTATCTTCCGCAGCCGAAGGATTTCAGCAGTTTCCTCTATATGAGCCAGATTCTTCAGGCAGAGGCCATGCGGATGGCTATTGAGAGCCACCGGAGAAACAAACCCTACTGCATGGGTACGCTGTATTGGCAGATGAACGATTGCTGGCCGGTAGCCTCCTGGGCGAGCATGGATTACTACGGCCGCTGGAAGGCGCTGCAATACACAGCGCGCAATAGCTATAAAGATCTTCTGCTCTCCATTGACGGCTCGGACGGGCATACCCTCAAGGTGCATGCCGTTTCTGACCGTCAGGAAGCGTTTGAAGGCGAACTACAGGTCCGGCTGCATGACTTCAGCGGCGCTGTGCTGCAGGAATGGTCACAGCCGGTGACCCTGGCAGCGGACACTACAGACGTCGTATTTATGGCAGGACTTGACGGATTGCTGGAGGGCCGCGAGTCTGACCGTGTTCTGTTCACTGCGTCTTTGCTGGCTGAAGGCCGGCTGCTGGAGCATAAGCACCATTACTTCGTGTCCGCCAAAGAAATTGCGCTGACCCTGCCGCACCTTACGGTGACAGAGGTTCCCGGCAGCAGCGGACTCAGCTTCAAGGTAACCAGTAATGTGCTGGCGAGAGGGGTGTATCTGACTACGGAAGAGGAAGGAATCTTCTCGGATAACTTCTTTGACCTGCTTCCAGGGGAGACGAAGACTGTGGAATTCTTCCTGCGCGGCAGCGGGGAAGCGGACTTCGTGCCGGCTGCTCCGAAGGGTCTTGAGATTCGCTCGATGGCGGATTACGTGGAATAGAGTCTTTGGGTTGAAACCTACAAGAGAGAAGGAATAAGGACCATGGCGATTTGGGTACAGGAAGACAAGGGGATATTCCACCTGCAGAGCAAGGGCATGAGTTACATCATCGAGCTGGTCAACGGCTATCCGGCGCATGTGTACTGGGGTGAAAAGCTGCGCCACGGCAGTAATCTGGAAGGCTTGCATCCGCTGGTGACCGGTGGCTCGCTTGACCGCCTGCCGCAGGAATACCCGCACCGCCGAATTTGTGAATGACGGTCAGGCTCCGCTGCAATTGCTGCGGGCACTGAGTACTTCCGTCGATTTCCCGGCAGGGGATATGGACATGATCTACCTGTCCGGCGCCTGGTCGCGGGAAGGCCGTCTCACCCGCAGGCAGCTGGAGCAGGGCAGTACTTCGATCGAGAGCCGCCGGGGGATGAGCAGCCACCAGCACAACTCTTTTGCCGCATTGGCGAAGCGTGGCACGGATGAGCGCCAGGGAGAGGTGTATGGATTCTCACTGGTGTATAGCGGGGGCTTTGAAGCCGTGGCAGAGGTGGATTCCTTCGGAATGACCCGGCTCACAATGGGAGTGAATTCCTTTGACTTCTCCTGGCGGCTTGAGGCGGGGGAGAGCTTCCAGACACCGGAAGCGGTAATGGTCTACTCGGGACAGGGGCTTGGCGAAATGTCGAGAACCTATCACAGACTATACCGGACACGGCTCAGCAGAGGAGAGTACAGGGATAAAGAACGGCCGATCCTGGTGAACAACTGGGAAGCGACATACTTTGACTTCAATACCGATAAGCTGGAGGCTATCGCCGCTGAAGGCGCGAAGCTCGGCATCGAGCTGTTCGTGCTGGACGACGGCTGGTTCGGCAAGCGCGATGCGGACAACTCCTCACTTGGCGACTGGGTGGAGGATCTGCGCAAGCTGCCGGGCGGCCTGTCCGATCTTGCCGCCCGGGTGAACGGCCATGGGCTGAAGTTCGGCCTGTGGGTGGAGCCGGAGATGATCTCGCCGGACAGCGACCTCTACCGCAGCCACCCCGACTGGTGTCTGCATGTTCCGGGCCGCCGCCGCAGTGAACTCCGGTGGCAGCTGGTACTGGACTACACCAGAGAAGAGGTACGGGAGTATATTTTTGAATCCCTCAGCCGCATCTTCTCCAGCGTCCCAGTGGCTTATATCAAATGGGATATGAACCGCTGTCTGACAGAGATCGGCTCGGCGCAGTTGCCGCCCGAACGTCAGGGCGAAACCGCGCACCGGTATGTGTTAGGATTGTACGAACTGCTGGAACGTCTGACTTCAGCATATACGCATATTCTGTTCGAGAGCTGCTGCAGCGGCGGCGGGCGTTTCGATCCGGGTATGCTCTACTATATGCCGCAGACCTGGACCAGCGATGATACGGATGCCGTGGAGCGCTTGAAGATTCAGTACGGTACGAGCCTCGTCTATCCGGTCAGCTCCATGGGGGCACACGTCTCCGCAGTGCCGAATCATCAGGTGGGACGGATCACTCCATTGTCCTTCCGGGGAGATGTCGCCATGTCCGGCAACTTCGGCTATGAGCTGGATCTGACGAAGTTTACTCCGGAAGAAAAGGAACTGGTAAAGGTACAGGTCGCGAATTATAAGGGAATTCGCAGTCTGGTCCAGCAGGGCAATCTGTACCGGCTGCAGAGCCCGTTCGAGGGGAACGAAACGGCCTGGATGTTCGTCTCGGACGACCAGCGCGAGGCGCTGGTCTACTATTTCCGGGTGCTGGCTGAACCGCACCCGCCGCGCCGGAGCCTGCTGCTCAGCGGACTGAACCCGGAGCTGGACTACCGGCTCGCGGACAGCGGGGAAGTCTACGGCGGCGACCGCTTGATGCAGGCGGGTCTGGCGCTGCCGGAGATCCAGCGGGACTTTGTGAGCGGATGCTTCCGGCTGCTGGCTGAGGGGTAAACTGCGTTGCAGAATAGGGGGAGGCCAGGGAGACATGGCTTCCCCTATTTTTTTGCATAGGGAGAAGAAGGCGGAAAGACTGTACTCCCTTGCGGGCAAGGCATGTAGTTGTTCAGTAGGAGGAGGTTGCAGGTCGAGGGCGCATGATTGCAGGCATTTACCGTGAAATAATGTAAGCGAATTCAATGGAATTTAATTTAAGGGGGAAAGTAAGGGAAAGGGAAAGGAGATAAAAGTAAAGGAAATAAAAGGGAATGAAAGGGAGGGAAAGAAAAGTAGAGTGAAGTAAAGGGGAGTAAAGTGAATTAAAGTAAATAAAAGCAAATTGAAGAAAAGTAAAGGGGGAGTGGAAAAAGTATACTTAAATCTGCTCAAAAGTGCTTCATAGCGCGGATAGTTGGAATTAGTAGACTTAATCTGAGCGAATTCATCTGATAGAGTGCGAAACGGGCAAATGAGGTTTACTTTTTCCACTTGTACTTCTGTCGGGAGTGGAATCGAAGGGATTAGGTTTACTTTTTCCACATAAACTTGCTCTCAACCGCTGAAAAGAGTCTGGAACAGACTCGATAGAACGAGCTCGCCTGAAACGCCGGCTACACTTCCCCAAGCGGGAACAACAGCGGCACTACGCGGCTTGCGCCTATATCGGTCAGGTCATGGTCCGTGATCTTAAGCGCCGGGCTGACCGGAAGGGAATGTGTGCTGATGGACATCATCGGATTGTAATGGTTAACGTCTCGCTGGATCAGTCGACTCTGATTACCTTACCGGGTCTGATTATAAGCGGTATCCTGGTTTTCGTCGGCAGTCTGACGGCGTACACTACACCGGCGCTGCTCGGCGGCAAGGAACCAGTAAATTGAGCTTAAGGAGGGTATCCCGGTAGGGGGTACCCTTTTTGCTACACAAAAGGGGCTAATTCTTCGCGCCATTAATTTTGCAGTCCTGTTGTAAAAGCAAACTTACTCTCCTTCAAGCAAATACGTTTCAGCCAAAAATTTTTTTGTGCAAGCCTTATTGTATATAATGGAAGCATTGCATGATTTCGGAGGAGGCGCTGCTGGTGACGGGGATGGATCAGATGAACGAGGTAGAAAATACAGAGAAGCAGAGGGGGCAGAAACATTTGGGGAAGTGGAAGAAGCCAACCCTGACGCAAATTTTCCTGACTGTGTTCCTGCTCGGGATTGCTGTATTCTGGGTAGGGACGATCGTGCAGTCCTTCACTTCGTTCGAGAGCCGGGTGTCCAGCCGCATTGATCTGGAGGATATAAGCTCTATTGAAGTCATCCGGTCCTTGCCGGAAACTACAGATGAAGTTACGGTCACTGTGACTGATCCGGCGGAAATCGCAAGTATTATGAATGCTTTTGCTGACGTGAAATTGATGAGCTCTTACGGTTCGCACGATTTCACCAGAAACTACTGGATTAGCATCTTTGTAGACGGTCATCCAAGGTTTGGAATCACATTGGATGACCAAAAGTATATCTACATCAATGACTCGAACAGGAACGATAAGTACAGCAGCGGGTCATTTAAAATCATCAATCATTATGACATACAGTCTATCGACCGCCTGTTCGACTGAGTTTGCGGATTCCATTGACTTGCAGATGACCCGCACCTATGATGATTAATAATATAAATGTGAAACGAACAGAGGAGCGAGACAGCATGGCTATGGAGATTGAACGTAAATTTCTGCTGCCGGAGTATCCGGAGCGGCTGATTCAGGATGGTCAGGTCCAGGTGGTTACCCGGCACAGTATTGACCAGACGTACCTTGCGATAGAGGACGGGCAGGAGCTGAGAGTGCGCAAGATCACCGACCTGGATTCGGGTGAAATTACGTACACACACACCTTCAAGGATGGCAAGGGCATCAGCCGCCAGGAGATTGAATATAACATTTCGGAAGGTTTGTATACCCAGATGATCGAAGCGGTCAAAGCCGTGCCGCTGGTCAAGACGCGGATTACCGGCATTTGGAACGGCACGACAGTGGAGATTGACCTGTATACCCAGCTTGAGCTTGCGGTGCTGGAGGTTGAATTTGATTCCATGGAGGAAGCGGAGAGCTTTGTGGCCCCGGAATGGTTCGGCCAGGATGTAAGCGTCGAGAAGAAGTACAGCAACAAGACCGTTTGGAAAGAGCTGCAGAACCAATGACAATAGGCAGCGGACGCTACAGATTTTCACACAAAAGTTGACACAGAAGTAACGGACTTTAACGCGTAAACGTGTTAATATAGAGTGAGCTTAAGGCTGGTTCAGCACATTTTCATCACATAGAACGTGAACTTATAGACCAGCTGTATGAAGGATAACTAAAGAGGGGTTCAGGAGGATGAGAGAGGTATGGAGTATATAAGCACAAGAGGCAATGTGAAGGCTAAGGGCTTTATTGATACGGTTCTGATGGGGCTGGCGGATGACGGCGGGCTGATGGTGCCTTTTCAGATTCCGGTGATCTCCCCCGAGAAGCTGGAAGAATGGAGAAGCCTGAGCTTCCAGGAGCTGTTCCTTGAAATTTTCTCTTACTATACCAATGATGAAATTCCCTATAATGATCTCAAAGAAATGGTCTACACCAGCTATGGCAATTTCCGCGCGCCGGAAGTGACGCCGCTGCACCAAGTGAATGATTCCTTGTACGTGCTCGAGCTGTTCCATGGACCTACCTTTGCTTTCAAAGATGTGGCACTGCAGTTCATGGGTGAACTATATTCCTACATTGCCAAGGTGCGGGGGGAAATTATCCATATTCTCGGTGCAACCTCGGGGGATACGGGTGCGGCGGCGATTCAGGGCGTGCGCGGCAAAGAAGGGATCAAGATCTGTATCCTTCATCCGCACGGCAAGGTCAGCAAGGTGCAGGAACTGCAAATGACGACAGTGGATGACAGCAATGTGCTGAATCTGTCGGTTGAAGGCAACTTTGATGACTGCCAAAAGGTGATCAAGGAGCTGTTCGCTGATCTGGATTTCAAGGGCCGCTACCACCTGCGGGCGATCAACTCGATTAACTTCGTGCGCATTCTGGCGCAGACGGTCTATTACTTCTATGCCTATCTGCAGATTGAGGGCAGCGATGAGAAGAAGATCAGCATCAGTGTGCCTTCGGGCAACTTCGGTAATATTTTTTCAGGCTATCTGGCCCAAAAAATGGGTCTGCCGATCCACAAGCTGATCATCGCCACCAACGAGAACAACATTCTCGAACGGTTTGTGCTGACCGGCGAATACAAACCAGGCAGCTTCACAGGAACCTACAGCCCGTCAATGGACATCCAGGTAGCGAGCAATTTTGAACGTTATCTGTATTACCTCTTGGATGAGGATGCGGTGAAGCTGTCTGCGTACATGGCTCAGCTGCAGGCGGAAGGAAAGATTACGGTGGATGGTGCAGCCTTTGAGCAGGTGCAGCAGGATTTCTCTGCGCTGGGGGTCAAAAATCAGCAGTGTCTGGATACGATCGGCAAATATGAGCAGGAATACGGCTATCTGCTGGACCCGCATACAGCCTGCGGCATTGCAGCCTACGAAGCGTTCAGCGGTCCGGACGAGACGAATATTACTTTCGCCACGGCACATCCGGCCAAGTTCGACGAGGCGATTGCCCTGACCGGCATCAAGCAGGAATTCCCTGCTCCCATCTCTGCACTGTTCTCCATGCCGCAGTTTATGACCGTGGTAGAGCATGACAAAGCGGAGATTGTGCGTCAGCTGGTGAAGTTTTACGAATAGAATGGAACGAGCAGCGCTGCCGGACATCCTCTTGCGGGCCGCTTGAATTTAACTTATGGCATATAGCCCTGTTCCTGAAAAGGACAGGGTTTTGTCATGTAATCGGCTGGTGATTTTTTTCACAACCATAAGTTTGCGGAATTTGTCGGAAATTCCCCCTGAAAAGTAGACATCGCTATTCCGGAATGAGAAAATAGCAGGAAGAGAATCCATATAACCAGCCTAAACGGCTCTTATATTAATCAAAGGACGGGATCATTCATGACTATTCGATTTGGAGTCGTAGGCACCAACTGGATTACAGACCGCTTCATTCAAGCAGGTCTTGAGAACGAGGAATTTCTTCTCACTGCCGTATATTCACGTACTGAGGAGAAGGGGCGCGATTTTGCCGCTAAATATGCGGGCGCTTCGATCTATACCAACCTTGAGGAAATGGTGACTAGCGGGGAAGTGGACGCAGTATACATTGCCAGCCCCAATTCGATGCATGCGGAGCAGTCGCTCATCTGTCTGAACCACAGGATGCATGTGATCTGTGAAAAGCCTGCAGCCTCCAATAGCGCGGAGCTGCGTGCAGTCATTGAAGCGGCACACCGCAACGATGTGCTGTTCCTGGAAGCGATGAAGTCTACCTATATGCCGAACTTCGGCGTGATCAAAGACAACCTGTACAAGCTGGGCCAAGTGCGCCGTTATTTCGCCAGTTATTGTCAATACTCCTCGAGATATGATGCTTACCGCCAGGGAAAAGTGCTGAATGCCTTCAATCCGGTCTATTCTAACGGTTCACTAATGGATCTGGGCATCTATTGTCTGTATCCAATGGTAGCGCTGTTCGGCAAACCGGAAACCGTGAAGTCTGTTGGCCTGATGCTCTCTTCGGGAGTGGACGGTGAAGGCAGCATTGTCATGCGTTATCCCGATATGGATGCTGTGGTCATGCATTCCAAGATTGCCGATTCTTATCTGCCTGCCGAGATTCAAGGCGAGAACGGCACGATGGTCATCGACAAGATCAACCAGCCGTACCAGGTCAAAATCTACTACCGCGACGGTACGGTCGAAGAGCTTACCCTTCCGCAGGTATTTGAGCCGATGTATTATGAGGTTGAGGAATTTATCAGTCTGATCAAGAATGGTCAGCGCGAGAGCAGCGTGAACAGCCACGCTAATTCTCTGGCGGTCTCTGAGGTGATGGAGGAAGCCAGAGCACAGATCGGCCTCCGCTATGCCTCGGACCTGTAGCCGAAGTATCGGATGAATATTGAAATGGGGAGCGGAACTTGAAAACTTTTAAAAAGGTCTACATCGAGATTACAAGCGTCTGCAACCTCGCCTGCAGCTTCTGTCCGCCTACCGAACGGCAGAAAAACTTCATGAAGCTGGATACCTTTAATACCATTCTCGACGAGATCAAGCCGCACAGCAATCACATCTATCTGCATGTCAAAGGCGAACCGCTGCTGCATCCGAAAATCGGCGAGCTGCTTGATGCTGCCCACGCCAAAGGGTTCAAGGTCAACATTACGACCAACGGAACGCTGATTCATAAAGCGGGGCCCAAAATCCTCGGCAAGCCGGCGCTGCGGCAGATGAACTTCTCCCTGCACAGCTTCGACGGCCATGCGGGCTCGGAGAACCGCGAGGGGTACGTGTCAGAGATTATTTCCTTTGTACGGGAGGCATCAGCCCAGGGAGTCATCATCTCCTTCCGGCTGTGGAATCTGACCGAGGACAACCGGTCGAATCTGGAGAAAAGCCGCAACCGCGAGACGCTGGCGCTGCTGGAGGAAGCCTTCAATCTGGACTTCAAGATTGAAGAAAAGGTGGTGCCCGGCAGCGGGGTGAAAATTGCCCCGCGCGTGTATCTGAACCAGGATCACGAGTTCAGATGGCCGGCCTTACACGAGCCGGAGGATGACGGCAAAGGCTTCTGCCACGCGCTGCGCAGCCAGGCGGCGGTGCTGGTCGACGGCACGGTGGTACCGTGCTGTCTGGATGGCGAGGGTGTGATTAACCTCGGCAATATCCATGAGAAGCCGTTCTCCGAGATTGTTGAGGGCGAACGTGCGAACAATCTGTTCTATGGCTTCTCCCGCCGGGAAGCGGTAGAAGAGCTGTGCCGCAAATGCGGGTACAGACAGCGGTTTGGAACGTAGCAAGGGAAGGCAAGCTTGAACTGGAAAAGAGGGAACGGATGCCTACTGTACTGGTAGCGGACGACGATGCGAACATTCGCGAACTCGTTTGTTTATTTCTGCGCAACGACGGATTTACAACGGCCGAAGCTGCGGACGGCAAGGAAGCACTAACCGTCTACGCCTCGACGAATATCGATCTGGTTGTGCTCGATATTATGATGCCGATTATGGATGGCTGGACGTTATGCAAGGAGCTCAGAAGAGCCAATCCCGATCTCCCATTACTGATGCTGTCTGCAAGAGGCGAAACATGGGAGAAAGTGAAAGGGTTCGAACTGGGAACGGACGATTATATGACGAAGCCTTTCGATCCGCTGGAGTTGACCGCCCGTGTCAGGGCATTACTGAAACGATACCGGGTTGGCTCCACGCATACGATCCAGTTCGGCAACGTCATCCTTGACCGCCAGACCTACAAGGTGATGAGAGGGACGGAGCCGCTCACATTGCCGCTCAAGGAGTTCGAATTGCTGTATAAGCTTGCCGGCACACCCGGACAGGTCTATACGCGCGAGCAGTTGATCGATCAAATCTGGGGGATTGATTACGCTGGAGATGACCGAACGATAGACGTACACATTAAACGTCTGCGCGAACGGTTCGCGGCGACACCCGAATTCCGTATCGAGACGGTCCGCGGGCTGGGCTACCGGCTTGAGGTTTACGAATGATCAGATCCTTATATATACGCGTTGTCCTGACGTTTTTAGTGTCTGTAATCGGGGGCACGGTCATTGCTTTTTTTGTGGCAACTTGGATATTTAAAGATCAATTGAACGAAAACCTGCAAATCACCTTACGTGATTTTGGTCAGGACATTACCCGGATTTACGAGACTTTACCTATTCGTGAAGCAGACTCGTTCGTAAGTGGTATGAAACAGCTCAATTCCTATTATGTCCGAATCTATGATGGGAAGGGGCAGCTGCAATCTTTGGGAGTACTTAAGGAACATGATCCAATCTCTGTGACTGCGGAACAAATAAAGGAAGTGCTTGCAGGTAAGGTTTTTCAAGGCAAGACGAATGGGATTAATCCGATCCTCTTAGGACTGCCGTTAAAAACGGAAATGGGAACAAAAGCGATGTTTTTAGAGCAGCGTCCTTCCTCGTCCTCATCTTTTCTCATCAAATGGATTATAAACTTTTTGACCTATTCGTTGGTTGCAGGAAGCTTATTGATTCTGGTGGCCGCGATGTTCCTAATCAGTCCGATCAAGAAGCTGACAAAAGCGACCCGCCGCATAGCAGCTGGAGATTTCAGCATTAAGCTGAATATTAAGCAAAAGGGTGAACTCGGTACCTTGGCACGCAGCTTCGAAGAAATGATGTATGATCTGCAGCAGCTTGAGCAGATGCGCAGGGAATTCGTATCGAACGTATCGCATGAAGTTCAATCGCCGCTCACCTCGATATCCGGTTATGCTCTGGCGCTCAAGCAAGCGGGCATCACAGAAAACGACCGGAGCCGTTATCTCGATATTATCATCGCTGAAGCAGACCGGATGTCCAAGATGAGCGATAACCTGCTAAAACTGAGTTTGCTTGAATCGCAATCACAGCAGCTGCAGCTCACCACGTTCAGCCTTGATGAACAGATCAGACGGGTCATCGTCGCGATCCAGCCGCAATGGCTCGCCCGCAACATCCGTTTCGAGCTTGATTTGAAGGCCGTTCGACTAATGGCCGATTATGATCAATTAAACCAGGTATGGACGAACCTGATCGGCAATAGCATCAAATTCTCCATGGATGGAGGCGTTATTGATGTTAGCATCAGGCAAGAGGTTAACCATGTGATCGTCCAGATATCCGACAACGGTATCGGTATTTCCCCCGAGGACCAGAAGCGTATATTCGAACGGTTCTTTAAGGCCGATCGCTCCCACAGCCGTAAGTATAGTGGCAGCGGTATGGGACTTGCCATCGTTAAACAGATTGTGTCGCTGCATCAAGGTGACATCCGGGTGGAGAGTGAGCCCGGCCGGGGAACAACCCTTATTGTCACCTTGCCGATCACAACGAAGGCTGATTAGCAGGTGCATTTTCCAGGTTACGGCATGATCCTCAAGCCCCTGTGCTTGCGACGCCGTAGCTTTTTTTGAAATACAAAAATTTATATGCTTCGCGCTATAAATTATCCTTCTATTTCTCGCTGAAACGGCTTCGCCGTCCTTAAAAAAGGACGGCGAAGCCGTTTCTACTTGTTTGTTCATACTCCGTTCATATTGTCGTCACGGGGAGTACATCTTCGTTGGTTAAGCTTACCTTAACGGATCGTTAAGACAACCGGAATCACCGATGAGGACAGGAGAAGATACGAGTGAAACAAAGAGAGGCAGCGAAAACGGGGAAGGATACGAGAATGAAAAAAACGCTTAGGATTATGCTGAAATCATTAGCAGGATTAATTATCGCAATAGCCCTTTTTTTAGCCATTGTTTTTATAGTCAATCTGATCAGCAACAAGTCGGAGCAAGGTAGGATCCAGTCCTATGGCCAGTTAGTCCCTGTAGACGGGAAAAAGATGAATGTATTGATTCAAGGCAAAGGTGAAGATACCGTGGTACTGCTGCCCGGTTATGGGACAGCAGCGCCGGCACTTGATTTTAAGCTGCTGGTAGATGAGCTGTCACCCTTCTACAAGGTAGTTGTGATTGAGCCGTTTGGATATGGATTAAGTGATGGAACGGATAAAGAACGAACCACAGAGAATATTGTAAGTGAGATTCATGAAGCTTTGCAGCAGCTTCATATTGAGCGTTATACGCTGATGGGGCATTCCATTGCGGGCATTTACGGGCTGGATTATGTGAACAAATATCCAGACGAAGTGAATGCATTTGTCGGGATCGACAGCAGTGTTCCCACGCAAGGTGGTATGGATAAGGAATTACCGGTAAAAACGTTCGAATTTCTCAACAAATCGGGTCTCATGAGACTGGTGCAGAAAATAAGCGGTGACCCTTATGCCAGACTGCCATTTGATGATCAAACGAAAGAACAAATGAGACTGATTTCGAATATACACTCGAATAATGCCACTGTTATGAATGAAATGGAACATATTTCTTCTAATTTTAATGCAGCGAAAGCTTTGGCATTCCCTAAGAATCTTCCCCTTCTTCTTTTTGTACAAGCGAATAATACAGACGTTGAAGGATGGATCTCCCTGCATGAAGGGCAAATCAAAGATTCTGTACATGGAAAAATGATCACACTCGAAGGGGAACATTATCTGCACCATACCCAATCCAAAGAAATCGTTCAGGACTTCAGGGAATTTATGAAGGAGTCCAAATAAGAGATTGCTCTAAATCTCAAATCATAGAAACAGCGGCAGCCATGGACGAGAGAATCAGTCCCGGATTGCCGCTGTTTTTGTGGTGGAGTTCTAAGGAAATAATCATTTTCTTGCTAGGTACAAGTCGATCGTGTCATTACTTCTCGACCGCTCCATTAAAGGTCAACCGCTTATCCATTAATAAGAATCCCCCTTCCTTATGTCCCCACACGGTCTGTATAGACATGCCCGAAGAATGCCTTTTTGAAGTCATCCTCCCGTATAAAAAAATATAATAACCCGGACAAATCCCAATCCATACCAATCTCATCACTAGAGTCTGCTTGTAACAGAAGAAGTTCATCACTGGGATGGCCTCCGTATTGCAGAGGTGTCATGTGGCCCAAAAAACGAAACCCGATCCCTTGCTGATAGGTTTCCATGAATTTAGTCCAGAATCCCAGCGAGTATTTTTCTAAATCTTCTTTATTCTTCATCAGCTTGTTCTCTGTCAAATAATCGCTGTCAGGTATCGTCAATTCAAGCTTTTTTTCCAATAGGGCAGATCTGAAACTCTCGGGGTCCAGTAGCCCCTTTGGCGGTTCCATTCTTATCAATTCTGAAGTCTCAGTGGTATAATAAACCAAATTGTTATTCATTGTGTCGGCATCATATTGCGGGTCGTCATACCACAGCTCCGGATCGTACACGTAAAGCACTTATACATACTTAGGAGGAATTAGCATGCTGAAATCCCTGCGAGCCATTGAAGAATACCGGGAAACCGGACAGTTGTACGGCGGAGGCTTCCCCTGGCTGGAATATATCGTTCAAGCGGAAGAAACGATTGTCAACCTGGAACGCGTAGACTCCCTGCATGAACTGGAATACATCAACCCGGTGCTGGATTACGTGGAGCGGAGCCTTCGTCTGCTGGATAGTCTGGCGTTGTCGTATTGGATCAAGGAGTTGGCCGAAGAGACATTGGTCTGGTCAGAGACGGCAAAGGGCGGGACATTGCGCCAGCGCCAGCTGTGGCAGGCGGAAGGGATTAATATTTTTGTGCACAATATCGGCTCTGCTCAGCTATATTTGAGGGCAGTTGGGGCGGAGGAATATGGTCTGCAGACTGTTCGTGGGATGGAGGCGGGGGGTACCGAAGCAGCGAAGCAAGAGATTGTGCATCGGCTGATTGAAACACATGGCCTCATCGGGCAGCAGATTCGCGGCGAGGTGCCGCCATCCGTCAACCGACCGCTGGCGTCGATGGTAGAGGAAGGGCTGCTGACCACTGATGAGCTGGAGCGCCTGCTGTTCGCACTGAATCACTGCATAATTTCCGCAGTATCCCCGGAGCTGTGGCAGGAGGCGCGGACCGAGGTGATGGAGCTGATCGCCGTGATTTCATCCGGGGATCTGCTGCATGCCGGGGTACCGATGAAGGAGCGTTTGCGGCGAATGCGTGCGGGGGCAATTGCAGCCGGCGAGGATTATGATACCGAGTGGAGCAGCCTGGTGCAGGAGGGCTTCAATCCCGATGTTCTGGAGCTGATGCAGCCAATTACATTCTGGTATGTGGAATCAGCACTGCAGACCTTTTCGCTGGAGCAGTTTCTCAAGGTTGTGGCTCTCACTGCCTGCGGCAGTAAGCTGACTGGTCTGAACCATATCAGCTACGAGGCGGTTATGAACAGCATTTATTATGACTACAAAGGCGCCAAGAAGATTAATGTATACAAGAAACGAATCATTGAAAAGTATTTATCCGGGCTGGCCTGGGAGGATATTCTGAAGGGTTCCACCCCTCCGGGCAATCCGCATCTGATTCACCGGCTGCGGCGGGAGGGGCATTTGCCGGACACGCTGTTCTTCCATTTCGAGTTCTCGCCGGCAGCGGAGAAGCTGATTGAGTTCTGCACCGAAGCGGAGAAGTCAGCACTGTATGAACGGGCTGTGCTCATGCTGTTCGATTTGTTTGAGCTGCGCCGTGATGCCTTTGACCGGTTCCATAACGAGGATACGTATTTAAGCCAAATGAATGAGACGGCAGACTATAAAGCGGTCATTCTGGAGTATGTCACCGGCCGGAAGGTGCTGGACATTGGCCCTGGCGGCGGGGTGCTGCTGGATCTGATCGAAGAGCGGATGCCTGGCGTGATACCGGTGGGCATTGATATCTCCAGTAATGTTGTAGAAGCGCTGCGCCAGAAGAAGCAGCGGGAGGGCCGGCGCTGGGAAGTGCTGCAGGGCGATGCGCTGAACCTTAAGGACTTTGTGGAGCCGGGTACGGTGGACACCGTTATTTTCTCCTCCATTCTGCATGAGCTGTATTCCTATGTGCCGCTGAACGGGGTGAAGTTCAATCATGAGACCGTGGCGGCGGCACTGGTGAGTAGCTTTGAGGTGTTGGCAGACGGCGGCGTGATTATTATTCGCGACGGCATTATGAGCGAGCCGGTGAATCAGCGGCGCCGGGTGCGTTTTCTGGAGGCTGGCGGAATGTCTGCGCTGGAGCGGTATGCCAAGGATTTTGCCGGACGGGACATTCAAGTTGAGCACGTAGATGAGCAAGAGGTGCTGATGCCGGTAAACGATGCCATGGAGTTTCTGTACACCTACACCTGGGGAGAAGAAGCGTATATCCATGAGGTTCAGGAGCAGTTCGGTTATTTCACTCCGACCCAGTATAAGGCCTTCATTCAGCAGACCTTGGGGGAACGGGCGAAGCTTGAGGTTTTCCGCCACTATTTACAGGAGGGCTATACGGATGCGCTGAAGGACCGTGTGGTCATTATGGATGAGGAAGGCCACGGGGTGCCGCTGCCGGACAGCACTTGCTTTATTGTGATTCGGAAGGAAGGGTAGATTTCCAGCTGCCTTTCCGCAAGAGAGACGGGACAATTTAGTTTTGTACAAAGATTAGGGTTGCCACTTCGGTCGACGAGTAATAGTTGGGCACCGGATTCGTGGGATTCTCTCTCCACTTCCTGGTGCCTGGATTACACTAGGCGAGACTTATATTGGAATTAGTATACTTAATTCAGCTAGTGGCAGCCTGAAAGGAATGTTATTGCGAAATTAGGTTTACTTTTTCTACTAAATTCTCATAACAGAGCAAATTCGGCAGAATTAGTTCTACTTCTTCCACTTAGGGGCTCTGAGCTTAAGGATATAGTTGCCCCTGCGCGGAGACTTGCCCCTGTCCTTTGCGGAATTCCGAAGGAGAGCATTTCATCGCCTTGCGGAACACTTTGATGAAATAGCTGACGTTGTCGAAGCCGACCTCCAGGGCGATGTCGGAGATTTTGCGTTCCGTCTGCTGCAGCAGGTCTGCCGCCTGGCGGATCCGGTAGGAGTTGATATAATCGACCGGTGTTTTACGGGTCATGGCCTTGAAGAAGCGGCAGAATTGGCCTTCACTCATTGGGATCAGCTCCGAAAGATCACGGGTACGGATCGGTTCCTGGTAGTTGTCCTGAATATAGAGAATAACCTTTTTGAGCCGGTTGATCTTGGTGGTATCGGCGCCCTCTGACTGGCTGTGGTTCACCGAACGGCCCTCTATGGCGATTTGGGAGAGCATGATCAGCAAAGTTCCTTTCATAAAGGACTCGAATCCGGGCACTTTATGATCATATGCCTCCATCATGCGCTCCAGATGGCGCAGCAGCTCCTGCTGCCAGGGGACATCGGGTGTAATATGGCGGGGGAAACTCTGACGTTTCTCCAGAAGCGGCAGAATCACCGTCTGCTGAATGGTATCATATTGAGCACTGGCCAGCAGATCGGGGTGGAAGACCAGTGCGCAGAAGCGGCAGGGGATATCTTTTAGCGCATATGCTGCATGGACATCACCGGATTCAATGAATACAGCTTCACCTGGACGGAGCGGAAAATAATCGGTATCGACCTGGAACATAATCTCTCCCTCCAGCAGCAGGAAGAACTCGGCTTCCTCATGCCAGTGCGTATCCAAGACAGGGGTTCCGGCAGGAAGCTCGATCCAATAGGCGGCAAGTGGAAACATTACATCCCCATGAACACGGTCTTCTTTGAGCAGACGCTGCGAGGTGCGGTCCATTATGGGCCTCCTTTTCGATGAAACATCAGAATAATGTTATAAATAAGCTATATTATATTAGTTTTGTCTAATTATTATCGTTATAATGCAACTATAAACACCAAATTGAAGGGTGGCAAGTACCACATGAAATTTACAGACGGCCTCTGGCTGGTTCGTGACGGAATCAACATCAATGGTGCAGTTCAGAACTATGTAGTAGAAAAAACGGCTGAAGGTTTGACTGCTGTTACGCAGACGACTCCGATTACAGGACGTGCAGCAACCCTGAATTCCACACTCTTGACTGTGAAATTCCATTCCCCGCTTCCAGGCGTGGTAGGCATCAAAATCATTCACAATGATGGCGTATTGGACCGCGGTCCAGCCTTTGAATTGACGAAGGGAACCGGCGATCACGTACAAATCGAAGAAACCGAAGCACAGACTGTGCTGATCAGCGGCGGACTTCGTGTTGTAATCAACAAAGGGACTCAATGGTCCGTAGACTTCTTCCGGGGCGATGAGCGCATTACCGGCAGCGGTTACAAATCGATGGCTTACATTACCGATCAGGACGGCAACACATTCATGCGTGAAGAGCTGGATATCGGCGTAGGCGAATTCGTCTATGGTCTGGGCGAGCGCTTTACCTCTTTTGTCAAAAATGGACAGGTGGTTGACCTCTGGAACAAGGATGGCGGCACCAGCTCCGAGCAGGCTTATAAAAACATTCCTTTCTATGTAACAAGCAAAGGCTATGGCGTATTTGTTAACCACCCCGAACTGGTATCGTATGAAATCGCTTCGGAAAAAGTGAAAAAAGCCCAGTTCAGTGTAGCCGGCGAAAGCCTGGAATACTTCATCATCGAAGGGCCTTCCATTAAAGAAGTTATCACCAAATACACCTCGCTAACCGGCAAGCCAGCGCTTCCGCCAGCGTGGACCTTCGGCCTGTGGCTGACCACTTCATTCACAACCGACTACGATGAAGCGACCGTTAATTCCTTCGTTGAAGGTATGGCTGAACGCGATCTGCCGCTGCATGTTTTCCACTTTGACTGCTTCTGGATGCGTGAATACCAATGGACGGATTTCCAGTGGGACCCGCGCGTATTCCCGGACCCTGTCGGCATGCTGAAACGCCTGAAGGACAAAGGCCTGAAAATCTGCGTATGGATCAACTCCTATATTGGACAGCGTTCACCGCTGTTTGAAGAAGGCAAGAAAAACGGCTATCTGATCAAGAAAGCAAACGGCGACGTGTATCAGACAGACCTGTGGCAAGCGGGCATGGGACTTGTAGACTTTACGAACCCTGCAGCTTGTGAATGGTATGCCGGCTACCTGCGTGGCCTGGTGGATATGGGTGTAGACAGCTTCAAGACTGACTTCGGCGAACGCATTCCTACCGATGTGGTGTACTTCGACGGCTCTGACCCGCAGAAAATGCATAACTATTACACTCAAATGTACAACAAAGTGGTCTTTGAAGTACTGGAAGAGAAGCTTGGCAAACATGAAGCTGCTGTATTTGCCCGTTCGGCAACGGCCGGCGGACAGCAGTTCCCGGTTCACTGGGGCGGCGATTGCTACGCGGATTATGAGTCGATGGCAGAGAGCCTTCGCGGCGGGTTGTCCCTGGGCTTGTCCGGCTTCGGTTTCTGGAGTCATGATATTGGCGGATTCGAAAATACCGCTCCGGCGCATGTGTTCAAACGCTGGCTGGCCTTCGGCCTGCTCTCCAGCCACAGCCGCCTGCACGGTAGCACCTCGTACCGCGTGCCTTGGGCATACGATGATGAAGCCGTGGATGTTACCCGCTTCTTCACCAAGCTCAAATGCAGCCTGATGCCTTACCTGTATGATATCGCCGGACAGGCACATGAGCAGGGCTGGGCTTCGATGCGTGCGATGGTAATGGAGTTCCCGGAAGATCCGACCTGTGAAGTGCTTGACCGTCAATATATGCTCGGCGATAAGCTGCTGGTGGCTCCAATCTTCCAGGAAAACGGCGAAGTGAAATACTATCTGCCGGCTGGACGCTGGACACACCTGCTTAGCGGTGAAACAGTTCAAGGCGGATCATGGCGCAAGGAAAAACATGATTTCTTCAGCCTGCCGCTGTTTGTCCGTCAGAACTCACTGCTGGCTACAGGCAGTGTAGATACCCGTCCGGATTATGATTTTGCCGATGGCGTGAAATTCGGTCTGTATGCACTGGAAGACGGAACAGCAACGACTGCAACCGTTCGTGATATGAATGGTGCACCTGAGCTGACCGTGAAGGCTGAACGTAAGGGCAGCGCGGTTACCGTTACGGCAGAAGGAAGCGGCAAGGCATTCACGCTGGCTGTGAAAGACCTGGGCGCTATCGCTTCCGTAGACGGAGCAGAGCAAGCGGACGATACAACAGTGAAAGTGAACGCCGGAGCCAAATCCGTATCGTTCACCATCATGCTGAAATAAGAATAAGGATTCTGCACAATAGCAGAATGACACAACCTCTCTGTACAGCATGGCTGCGAAGGCTTCCATGGAGTCAGAGAGGTTTTTACTGTGAGGGGATCTGCCGGAGGTCTCCGGGGATCAGAATTGTGTTATATATTGGCTGATTCGTATTAGTTTTATGTCGGTAATGTCCGTATACTGTGAATGTTTACAGATTCGTATGAACGAAGGAGCTACTTCACTATGCACAGTCAAGAGAATCAAGGCGAAGTGTTCAGCCAGTCTGAGTATTCCTCAGCCACTGCGCTGTCCACGGCCGCCAATTATATCATGAACTCGCAGAAGCCATCCACGCATACTTACCGGACGTATATCCGGTTGCGTGAGAATGGAAGCCTGACCCTGAAATTCTGGCACAGCAACGCGGTGGATTCGACCTGGGATATGGGGCTTGAAGCTAGAGGCAGCGAGCCGGGAGGCGAATGGAGCATGGAGGCGGCTTATATTGCCGACGGAGGGCTTGCGCCGGATGGTACTGTCGCGGCAGGCACTGAGGTGCCTGTGACTTTCTCGGGAGCAGCGGCGAAGCAGGTGGCCCCGGGGGAGACTTTCTGGAGTGACGAGGCTTCGCTTACACTGCCGGAGGGCCACTATCTTGCTTTTACATGGACGATTAGAACGGCTGCACCGGGCAAAACCTTCCCTTACAACGTAGAGGGCATCCTGGTCTCTGCCTACGATGCCCCGGGGAATCTCGCCGGACAGGAATCGAATGCTTCCTTCCGTGTATCGGACAATCTTCTGGTATTGCCAAGCTACATCGGCTATAAGAAAAAAGTGTCCAAAAGACTCGTATTCCTGGGTGATTCCATCACACAGGGTGTGCGGACGGCTAAGGACGAATATTCCTACTGGGCTGCGCGGATAGCGGAAGGGCTTGGAACCGGGTATGGGCTGTGGAATCTCGGGTCCGGCTGGGGCAGGGCTTACGATGTGGCCACGAACGGCTCTTGGCTGAATAAGGCCAAGCAGGGGGATGAAGTACTTATTGTGCTGGGCGTGAATGATCTCGATATCGGCAAGCGCTCGGCTGGGGAATTGGTTGAAGATCTGACGCACATCATTTCCTTGTTGAGAGAGGCCAATCCGGAAGTGGAGATTATTCTAAGCACTGTGCCGCCATTTAATTTTGAGGGCGAGCGTGAGGAAGCCTGGCGCAGTGTAAATGCACAGATTCTTACCGCGCCGCCTGCGGGAGTCAGCCGTATATTTGATATCGCGGCCGTACTGTCTATGCCGGCTCCGGCGGACCATAGAGTCCGCGCGGAGTACATGAGCAATAGTGACGACCCGCATCCGAACGGCACGGCCGGCAAAGCGGTGGCGGATGCTTTTCTGGCATGGTATGAAGGAGCAGTTAGTAAGTAAGGCTCTAGAAGGATTTCCGAAAAAAGAACACCCAAAGCACGCTGGGCATACTATGTATTACTTTTACAGGAAGGTAGTGCTTACTATGGGTATCCAAATGGGATCACAGCAAAAAGTGTTGTATCAAGCTGACAATCATTATGTCCAAAACCTGAAATCCGTTAGAGATCACTTACATGGCATATGCAGACAACATGCCAATCAGTTTGTCCGAGTACAAACATTAGACGGTCAAGTGTTCACCGGGAGAATTGTGGGCTGTGATAGAGGGTTGGTTTATTTGAAGGTACAGCATCATGGAGGACAACGTGCTTTTTTTGGAAGCAGCAGTGATGAAATGATATTAACCCTTGTGCTGTATGAATTGCTTGTTATTACTCTGTTATATACTTGACACATAAAAGAGAACCTACATGTTTGTAGGCTCTCTTTTTTTGGGCCTATGACTGATTAAAATGTTCTAAGAATAATCACCAGCAGAATATACAGCACCAAGATTGTAGTAGTGGAAGTAACAAGGCCTCCAATATTTCCGCAACCGCTCATTGTATAACCTCCTCCGCGTTTTCATCTTACAGACCCATGATATGCACCTTCCTCAATCTCTGTATGGACGATTAACCCGATTGAAAAATATATCAGGGGGTATTCTGCATCCGGTAATCCTTGGGAGTGAGGCCCACCTGTTTTTTGAACACCTTGCTGAAGTATTTGACATCATGAAAACCGACCATTTCCGAGATTTGCGACAGCTTCAGGTTGGGGTTCTGCAGCAGAAGCTTGGCTTTGTCGATTCTGACATTGCCGATGAAGTCAGAGAAATTGATGCCATACTCCTGCTTGAATTTGCGTGAAATGTATTCGCGGCTAACGTAGAATTTACCGGCTACCTCCTGCAGTGACAGGTCGGAGGGGTAGTTCTGCTCAATATATTTTACAATATCCGTCATCGGGTTACGTTCCTTCACTGCTCTGGCGGCAAGCTCCTGCGAGAGCAGCTGCAGCATGGCGAAGGACCAGTCGCGCCAGGCGAACAGAGAAAAGGAATAGCCGCTCGGCAGTGGAGCCGGATTGAGGGTATCCGCCCGCTCCAGCTCTGCCAGTGCACGATCGGCCTGTCCGCCCAGGACTTCCCGCACCAGCCGGGAACGGAAGAGCAGGGCGTCGGCCTTCCAGGAATTCAGCATCTCCGGGGTAACCACACCCCGGCGGCTGAGCTCGTGGGTCCAATGCTCTGCTGCGGCTGACAGCACTTCTGGACTGCCGCTGATCACGGCCATTCTCCATTCTTCCTGTACGTCTGCAAAGAGCATCGGCGCCCCGTTTCCGGTATCCAAAGGAACAGCGGGCGAGGAGAAATGGCAGTAATCTTCATGTCTTAACAGATTCCGCCGGAGTAGTGCTTCGGCGGCTTCTGCCCGTTCTGCGGGCAGGCCTCCAGGCAGGCTTCCTACTGAGCTGATGCCAAAGTGCATGCGGAACTGCAGTGTCAGGTATATTCCCTGGTTGATCCGGTTGACCAGCTCGACAACCGATTCCTGAACATCCCACAGGATCATTGCGATTTCAGGCGGTCCGCCCCAATAGCGGAACGCAATCCCTTTGCTCTGCTGCAGAAATTCATTGCAGATATTGACGATGGCATAATACATCAGTTCGCTGTCTCCGCCGAACCGTTTGATCAACGGATTGTTGCCGGGATCAGTCTGTACCAGAATCAGCCGCGAGACGCTGGCATGGTGCGGGACCACTCCCTCATCCAAAAGCCTGCGTAGCGTGGCTTCCGCATTCAATGGATCATCGATCAGCGCCGACAGCAGCTTCTCCCCGTAGATGGGCTTGATTTCATTCAGCCTTATACTTTGTTTCTGCCGGTGGTTTCGTTCTTCCTCTTCGGTCCGCCAGGCGGCTACAGCTTTGGATACAGCGTTATTGATCATTTCCGGCTCAATGGGTTTGAGAATATAGTCAATTCCGCCGTGCCGGACGGTTTGGCGGACAAAGTCAAAATCATTATGGCCGCTGACCACAATAAACTTGGTGCTCCCGGCAAATTCATTGACCCAGGTCATCAGCTCAATCCCGTTACCCGACTCCATCATCATATCCATGATGACAAGTGCCGGCTTTTCCTTGCGGATCAGTTGAATGGCTTCGTTACCGTTCCCGGCCTCCAGAATTCCCCCGATCTGATGCGCGTCCCAGTCAACCAGAAGTCTGACCGCCTTGCGCACTCTGGCCTCATCGTCAACAATCAGCGCCTTCATATCCCTTCACTCTCCACAACAATTTCAATTTCCAATCTGACAATCACTCCGCCTGCCTTATGATTATCCACCATCAGCACAGCACTGTCCCCACAGACCAGCCTTAGCCGGGCCAACACGTTGGGCAGTCCGATCCGGGCACCCGGGGCATCCCGTGTGCTGTCTTTGCTGTCCGCGTCCTTCAGGGAGTTAATATCCAGGCGGCTGGGATGCTCAAGCTCCTGCTGCAGCGCTTCTAGCCTCGCTGCAGGAATGGAGCTGCCATTGTTTTGGATGATGATTTCCATCCGCCCGGTGGCAAGCCGGGCCGCTGTGAGTTCGATCAGCCCGTCGGTACGGGCGAGATTGAAGCCATGCTTGAAGTAATTCTCCACGATGGGCTGGAGGATCATTTTGGGCATCAGCGCATTCAGGAGCGATTCTTCCATATCGTAGCGGAAAGTGAACTTATTTTCAAAACGTTCCTTCTGCAGCTCCAAATAGGCTTTGACATGATCCAGCTCGTTTTGAACTGTAACAATTTTCTCATCATTGTACATGCTGTAGCGCATCATCTTGGCGAGCGCGGAGAGCAGGGCATAGATTTGCGGCACCTTAAGCTCCAAAGCAAGAGTACCGATAATCTGCAGCGTATTGTTCAGGAAGTGAGGATTAATCTGCGCCTGCAGTGCCCTCAGCTCATTGGTTTTGTTCGATAGTTCCAGCCGGTATTCGCGCAGAATCAGGTTGTTGATCGTATCCATCATGCTGCGGAAGCGTTCGGTGACGAGACCAATCTCATCCTTTCCGGTTGGCCTGATATCGATCTCAAGATTACCCGTCTGCACCTGATTCATGTACCTTGTCAACTGCTTAATGGGGGCCGTAATCCGGAAGGAGATGAGAATCGTCAGTGCAATAATCATAATCATCAGCAGCACCAGCAGCATGATGTTGATTCTGACGGCTTCGTTCGCTTCACGGTACAGGTAAGAGACCGGAATCTGCTTCACCAGCGTCCAGTTCAGTCCCGGGCTCTCAATCTTCTGATAGATAAACACGGCTCCGTCCTCTTCAAAATAACCCTGAGACTGCCCGTTTGCCGCGATTTGCTTGTCATACCAGGAGGCATGCAGCGGTTTACCCATGGTTGCCTCATCATGACTGTATACGAGCGTGCCGCTGTCATCCACCAGATAGATGTTTTCTTTATCGCGCTCATACAACTGGTCCATGATGTCCGTAAACGCTGTCAGCTTCACATCAATAGAGAGATAGCCGAGCGCATCGGTGGAAGGGACCCTCTCAATCCTTCTATGCAGGGTGAAAACCGGCTCCGGAATCAACTGCGGAATCACTGAATTCAGCCCGTAGCTGTTGCTTATATGTGTACTCTGAATGGATAGGGGGGATGAATCCGTGATCCGGGATTTATCATAGAGCGGAATTCCTTGCCGGCGCATGGGTGTGGCGTTGTGGGCTACGAGCGTGGCTTTGCTATCCTTGACACGATATAGATAGACCTGAAAGATGTCAGGAATAGAAGTCAAAATATAGTTCAGCGAAGAGTAAATCCGGATATTGGCCGTCATATCATCGTAGCCCGCTTCAAGCTGCCTGTAGAAGTCGGAGTCCGAGTAGACCGTCAGGGACAGCCGGTTTACCTCCTGAATCAGGGTGCTGATATTTTTGTAGCCCTGGTATAGCAGGTTTTTATTCTCATCCACCGCGCGGGTTCTGAGAGACTTCGTCGTGTAAGAATAGCTGATAAACATCGTAGCCATGATACAGATTAGGGTTGGAAGGAGTAAAAATACAATCAATTTAGTGCGGATACTGTTCCATTTCATCGATTCTTGTCACATCCGATCAATATTTTACACCTTAAAGATCACCTGAGTAGGTGTGAGAGGTTCTTCAAAAAATAGATAATATGTTTAGATCATAAACAAGTGAGTGAGTAAAAGAAAGGGGGACGGGTGAATGCGCGGTTCGAAGTTGTCCCAATTTGGTCAACAGGCTTTTTTTGTGGGTCCGGCATTATTGTTTTTTACCCTGATTACGATTATTCCATTTCTGATGGGAATGTATTATTCCTTCACGGACTGGAACGGCGTATCCGGAAACGTAAGCTGGGTTGGCATTGATAACTTTAAAGCGATATTTACAAATGATCCGGATTTCTGGTCATCCTTCTGGTTTACCGTAAGATTTACTGTGCTGGGAGTTGTTTTGACCAATGTAGTGGGCTTTTTCCTGGCCTATCTGCTGACTAAACCATTAAAAACACGCAATATGCTCCGTACCATTTTCTTCATGCCGAATGTGATCGGGGGATTGTTGCTGGGGTTTATATGGCAATTTATCTTTATCAAGGGTTTCGCCACGATGGGCGATGTCACCGGCTGGTCCTTCTTTAACCTTCCATGGCTCGGTGATGCAACTACGGGCTTCTGGGCAATTGTCTTAGTGTTTATCTGGCAGTCTTCCGGTTATCTGATGGTGATCTACATCGCTTCACTCAGTAACGTATCCAAAGAAGTGCTGGAAGCGGCTGAGATTGACGGCGCCTCCCGGATGCAGGTGCTTCGCAACATTATCGTACCGTTGATTATGCCTGCGGTAACCATCGGTTTGTTCCTGGCCATTTCCTGGTCCTTCAAAATGTTCGACCTGAACTTGTCGCTGACCAAAGGCGGACCGTTCAAATCGACCGAGTCTGTGGCCATGAATATCTATAATGAAGCCTTCCTTAACAACCGTTACGGTCTGGGCACGGCCAAAGCGCTGCTCTTCTTCCTGATTGTAGCTATCATCACTGTCATTCAGGTCCGTGTGACGAAGAGCAAGGAGGTAGAAGCTTAATGAATGCAAAGTCCAAGAGCAGATGGAATATCGGAATTGAAGTAATCATGATTCTTTTGGCGCTTCTATTCCTCTCTCCTTTCTATTTCTTGCTGGCGAACTCGGTGAAATCCTTCGGGGAGATCCTGAGTGATGCTGCAAGCTGGCCGCAGCACTTCATGTGGTCGAACTACTCAAGCGCATGGAAGTTGGCCCGTTTCTCTGAAGCCTTCCGCAACTCGCTGGTTGTCACCATCATCAGTGTGGTTCTGATCTCTTTGTTCAGTGCCATGGCTGCTTACCGCATGGTTCGCGCCAATAACCGGTTTAACCGGGTGCTGCTGCTGCTGTTCGTAGCGGCGATGGTCGTTCCGTTCCAGACCATTATGATTCCGATCCTAAAGGTCGTTAATGTATTAGGAGTGAATAACTCCTTTCTGGGTCTCATTATTTCCAACCTGGGACTCAGTATTCCGATGGCGATCTTCCTGTTCCACGGCTTCATTAAGTCCGTACCTCTTGAAATTGAAGAGGCAGCAACGGTCGATGGCTGTAATCCGATATCGGCGTTCTTCCGGATTGTGCTTCCTCTGCTGAAGCCGATGCTGATGACCATTATCGTTCTGAATGCTCTGGGAATCTGGAATGACTATCTGCTTCCGTCGCTGATTCTTCAGGCACCTGAACTGCGGACCATTCCGCTGGCTACCTTCTCGTTCTTCGGGCAATATACGAAGCAATGGGATATGGCGCTCCCGGCACTGACGATCGGGGTTGCTCCAATTGTGATCTTCTATCTGTTCATGCAGCGTTACATTGTTGAGGGAATAGCGGCTGGCTCGGTGAAAGGTTAACACCGGGCCCCCGTTCCACATAGGAATCAGTTAAATTATACAAGGGGGAAATAAAATGATTAAGAAACGTTCTGCATTGTTGATGTCATCTGTAATGCTAATGACAGTAGTGCTCGCAGCCTGTGGCGGGAACTCAAATAATGCCGCATCCAATAATGCATCCAATGGAAGCGCTGGCAACAAAGCCGGCGAAGTGAAAACGGTTAAAATTTTTCAATTCAAGACTGAAATCGTGGAAGGCCTGAACGAGCTGAAGGTTGAATTCGAGAAAGAACATCCCAACATCAAGCTGGACATCCAAACGGTCGGCGGCGGTGCGGACTATGCGGCAGCCCTGAAGACTAAATTTGCTTCCGGCGATGCTCCTGATATTTTCTCGAACGGCGGTTACGCTGAAATGGCACTGTGGGCTGACAAATTGGAAGATCTGTCCGATCAGCCTTGGGTGAAGAATCTGATTCCTTTGGCTGCAGAGCCCATGACCAAAGACGGCAAAACCTATGGTATGCCAATGAACCTTGAAGGTATCGGTTATGTATACAATAAAGACCTGTTTGCAAAAGCGGGCATCACTGAAACTCCAAAGACCATTTCTGAGCTGGAACAAGACGCTAAGAAGCTGCAGGCGATCAATGTTATTCCTTTCGGCAACGCGTATCAGGAATGGTGGCTGCTGGGTATCCAGGGGATTAGCGTAGCTTTTGCACAGCAGAATAATGTGGATGATTTCATCAAGGGCTTGAATGCCGGAACTTCCACAATCGTGGGCAACGAGAAATTCAAGGATTGGAGCAACCTGCTTAACCTGACTGTAAAATACGGACAAAAAAATCCGTTGACAACAGATGCTAATACTCACCTGGCTATGTTCGCCAATGGCGAAACAGCTATGATGCAAGAAGGCAACTGGGCACAGACTCTGGTGGACAACATCACGCCTAACATGAACATCGGTATGTTCCCTATGCCAATCAACGACGATGCTGCGATGAACGATAAGTTGTCTGTAGGCGTACCGTCCAACTTGGTTGTCAACAAGGATTCCGGATCGAAGGAAGAAGCTAAAACCTTCCTGAACTGGCTCGTAACTTCTGACATGGGTAAAGAATATATTACAAAAAAATGGAAGTTCATCCCTGCTCTGTCCACCATTCCAGCAACACCTGAAGATATCGGTCTGCTTGGTTCTGATGTATGGAAATATGTTAAAGAAGGTAAAGTATACGGTTTGCAGGCTTCAAAATTCCCTGATGGTGTAACTCAAGAATTCGCCAGCGTCATCCAAGAGCTGATCGCCGGTAAAACCGACGAAGCCGGCTGGGAAAAAGGTATGCAGGCTGCTTGGGACAAGCTGAAGAAATAAGCGGATCAAGTAAACAGAGAGTCCGGACACGGACCAAATAAGCAGTTGGATAAAGTGGATTTGCGAAAGGCGCTCCGTCTATCTCATCATTGATGTGAGGCGGGGCGTCTTTATTTGATTTAAAATAAGAGGATGAAAGGGAGTGGAGGAATGGCCGGGGAAGGCTATACAAACGTTCAAGTCGGTGTTGATTATTATCCGGAGCACTGGGATGAATCCATGTGGGAGCCGGATGTGAAGTTAATGAAGGAGAGCGGCGTCAGAGTGGTGCGGGTGGCAGAGTTTGCCTGGAGCCGTCTGGAGCCGAGCGAAGGGGATTTCGAGTTCGGCTGGCTGGATAGGGCGATAGATCTGTTTCATAAATATGGCCTCCAGGTTGTGATCGGGACGCCTACAGCAACACCGCCGCGCTGGGTGACGCGGACTTACCCGGATGTGCTGCCGGTCTTTGCGGACGGGCGGATTTATCACGAAGGCGTGCGCGGGCACCGCTGCTACAACAGTGTCTCCCTGCGCAAATTCGGAAGCCGCATCATTGAACGCCTGGCTGAACACTACAGCAGTCATCCGGCCGTGATCGGCTGGCAGACCGATAATGAATTCAGCATGCTGGACTGCTGCTGTGACCGCTGCAATAAGGACTTCCGGGACTGGGTGCGGGCAAAGTACGGCACGCTCCAGCATCTGAACCAGGAATGGGGAACCGTGGTCTGGAGCGGGGAATACAGCGACTGGTTTGAGGTTACAGTGCCTTACGGCGGCTCACCGCACCAGAATCCTTCACTTCTGCTGGACTATCAGCGGTTCCAGTGGGAATCATGCATTGCCTTCCAACGTTCCCAGGTAGAAATTCTGCGCCGGGTCTGCCCGGAGCATTTCATTACGCATAATTTCCACAGCTATCCGCAGCGGCTCAACATGCATGGGTTGGCTGAGGATCTCGACGTGGCCGCCTTCGATTATTATCCGAACCCGTCACCGCAGAAGCAGGCGACTGCGCCTTATAGCGGCGCGCTTTCCCTGGATTTGACCCGGGGCATCAAACGCCGGAATTTCTGGATCATGGAGCAGCTTAGCGGCCCTCCGGGGTGCTGGTTCCCGATGTGGCGGACGCCGTACCCGGGACTCATCCGGGCTTATGCCTGGCAGGCAATTGCGCGCGGAGCCGATACGGTTGTGCATTTCCGCTGGCGCAGTGCGGCTGCCGGAGCGGAGCAATTCTGGCATGGGCTGATCGACCACAGCAATGTGCCCGGGCGGAGGTTCGCCGAATTCGCACAGCTGTGCGGCGAGGTGAACGGTTTGGCCCCGCTGCTGGAGGGGACTGAGGTCGTCAGCAGGGCCGCCATCCTGTATTCGCATGAGCAGCAGGCGGCGTTGCGCATCCAGCCTCAGGCCGAAGGAATGGATTATTATGAGAACATCAAGCTGTACCACCGTGCGCTGACCCGGCTTGGCATCAGCTGTGATGTTATCGACTGGCGTCAGCCGCTTGAGGGGTACAGGCTGGTGATTGCCCCCAGTCTGTACCTGCACGACGAAGAAGCCTCGCAGTCACTGGAGGCCTGTGCCGAAGCCGGGGGAACGGTGATTCTCACGAACCGCAGCGGCGTGAAGAATATGAACAACATCTGCGTGATGCAGCCGCTGCCGGGATTCTTCTCACGTGCGGCGGGTGTTTCGGTGGAGGAATACGACCCGGTCGGAAGCGAAAATCATTTGCTTGTCGATCGTGAGAGTATGCTGTATGAATGCAGTCAGTGGTGCGACATTCTGCGGCCGGAGGGGGCCGAGCCTATCGCTTGGTATGGAGACGATTTCTTCGCCGGAGCTCCTGCGGTTACTGTGAACCATTTCGGATCGGGCAGAGTTTATTATCTCGGGACTCATGCCGGTGAGGACTACTGGCTGAAGCTTCTCCATGATATCGCCCTGGATGCAGAGCTGGTCCTGTTTCCGGGATTGCCGGACGGTGTGCAGGCATTTACGCGTACCGGAGAGGCAGGAGACCTGCTGTTCCTGCTGAATCTCACCCGTACAGCACAGACCGTGGGAATGGCCAAGCATTACCGCAGCGCTCTTACCGGTGCCGGGCTGAGTGGACCGGTTGAGCTTGGGCCGTACGCCGTAGAGATTCTGATGACAGAAAGCTGATCTAATTCGGGCACCCGGACGCAGGCCGCGGGATGGCGCCTTTTGTCTATCATGCGGGAGACCCAAGGGAGCAGCAGCGCTTTCGGCTTACTCTTCAGACTAGCAGTCTGACCGCGGTCAGCGGCATAAAATCAGGAAATCCAAACATTCCCCGTAGTTCCGACCATAACCCCACATGATAATCTAAAAGTTTAACTGATGTTTGTGTGCAAGGCTATTGCCGGGGGGCTGGATCACGAACGGACATTAGTACAGCCGCCGGAATTGATCCGGCGTCGTTCCGGACTGCTTGCGGAAGGTGGCCACGAAGTGGCTGACGTCGCGGAAGCCGACCCGCTTCGAGATGGCTTTTACCGTGAGATCCGGCTGGCTGACCAGCAGTTCCTTGCTCTTGCGGATACGCAGGCGGACGAAGTAGGCATAGGGGGAGAGACCGAAGGTTTGCAGGAACAGGCTGTTGAGATAGCGGCCCGACACCCCCGACTGCAAAGCCAGATCGTGGAGACCAATATCGGGCTCGCCATAATGGCTGTCCATCCATTTCAGCAAAGGCTGCACCTTGTCCACATTGCGGGATATGGCGGTATTGTTATGCAGTTGTCCGTATTTGCTTAGCGTAAGAAGGAAACGGTAGGCATCAGAGGAGGCACCCAGGCTGAACATATCCTCTGCGGCATCATAGCGGTCGAGCATTTCCTTCAGCATCAGGGGGAGCGGAGCCTCACTCTCCCAGCGGTAAAAGGAGTTGGCGTTCATCCCCAGCGAATCGAGAATATTCCGGGCGGAGCTTCCCCCGAAGGTTAGATAATAGGTGCACCAAGGTTCAGCGGAGAGCGCTTGATAACGGTGCGGGGTACCCGGCAGCAGCAGCACGCCGCTGCCTTCGGCGAGCGTAAGCTTTTTATTCTCGAAATGAATCAGTCCTTCGCCCTGCGAAGTCTGAAGCCAATGATAGGCGTGATAGCCTTCCGGCCGGGATACCTTCTCCTGGTCCGGGTTATAACCCATACTGTCCAGAGTAATAGGCAGATGATAGCCTCCCTCCTGGCCAAACACAATTCTGCGGGGTGCTGCCACAAGCACAATGATCCACTCCTGTAGGTTCCATATTATTATATGATACAGCGGTAATTTTATATTTAAAGGGAAACGGCAAACGTTTACAATAAGAATATACTTATACTATAAAGGATGTGCAATAAGTGATCAACGATAAATTGGCGAAGATTTGGTACGGCGGAGATTACAATCCCGAGCAGTGGGACGCGCCTGTATGGGCAGAGGATGAACGGATGTTCAAGCTGGCGGGCATTGATGTCGCCACGATCAATGTATTTTCCTGGGCGCTCATTCAGCCGTCGGAGGATACCTATGATTTTTCCGGACTTGATGAATTGATGGACCGTTTATATAAGAATGGAACCTATGTCTGCCTGGCTACAAGTACCGGTGCGCATCCGGCCTGGATGGCTCACCGCTATCCTGAAGTGACCCGGGTGGATGTTCAGGGCAGAAAACGCAAATTCGGCGGACGCCACAACTCCAATCCGAATAGTCCGGTCTACCGTAAATTCGCGGCCAAACTTGCGGGCAAGCTGGCTGAACGCTACAAGGATCATCCGGGGCTGGTGGCCTGGCATATCTCCAATGAATATGGCGGCTACGATTACTCTGAGCAATCCGAAGCCGCTTTCAGAGTCTGGCTGAAGAACCGTTATGGCTCGCTGGATGCTCTCAATAAAGCCTGGAATACCCGTTTCTGGGGACATACCTTCTATGACTGGGAAGAAATTGTTGTGCCAAGTGAGCTGAGTGAGGAATGGAATGGCAACCGGACCAACTTCCAGGGGATATCGCTCGATTACCGCAGATTTATGTCCTACAGTCTGCTGGAATGCTACAAGCTGGAATATGACGCGATCAAGGAGCACAGCACCAATGTTCCGGTCACCACGAACCTGATGGGCTTCTATCCGGAGCTGGATTATTTCGAGTGGGCCAAGCACATGGATGTCATCTCTTGGGACAACTACCCGTCGCTCGATACGCCGGTGAGCCATACGGCTATGACACATGATCTGATGCGCGGCCTGAAGCATGGTCAGCCGTTCATGCTGATGGAGCAGACACCAAGTCAGCAGAACTGGCAGCCGTATAACTCGTTGAAGCGTCCGGGCGTGATGCGTCTGTGGAGTTATCAGGCAGTAGCACGCGGTGCAGATACTGTGCTGTTCTTCCAGCTCCGCCGTTCCATTGGGGCCTGCGAGAAGTATCATGGTGCAGTCATTGAGCATGTGGGACATGAACATACCCGGGTATTCCGTGAATGTGCTGAACTCGGCAAAGAGCTGGAGCTGCTGGGCGACCAGCTTCTGGATGCGCGCAGCGCAGCACAGATAGGCATTATCTACGACTGGGAGAACCGCTGGGCGCTGGATCTGTCGAGCGGACCTTCCGTAGCCCTGGATTATGTGAACGAAGTGCATAAATATTATGATGCCCTGTATCAGCAGAATATCGAAGCCGATATGATCGGTGTTGAAGAGGATCTCTCCAAGTACAAAATTGTCATTGCACCGGTACTGTACATGATTAAGCCGGGGTTTGCTGAAAAGGTAGAAGCCTTCGTGAAGGCAGGCGGCACATTCGTTACGACTTATTTCAGCGGAATCGTAAATGAGAATGATCTGGTTACCGTAGGCGGCTACCCTGGAGAACTTCGCAGCGTACTCGGCATCTGGGCTGAGGAGATCGATGCGCTGCTGCCGGGAATGAGCAATGAAATCGTGATGAGCAAAGAGTGGGGAGCGCTGAACCGCACCTATCCATGCGATTTACTGTGCGATCTGATTCACGCTGAAGGCGCAGAAGTGCTCGCGGAGTATGGCACTGACTTTTACAAAGGCATGCCGGCCCTGACCGTGAACCGCTTTGGCGAAGGCAAGGCCTATTATGTGGCAACCAGTCCGGATGCGGCTTTCCTGCAAGGGTTCTTGTCGAACCTCTGTACTGAACAAGAGATCCGGCCGCTGGTCAGTGCACCGGAAGGCATCGAATCCGTACAACGCGTTAAGGACGGTGTGTCCTATCTGTTCCTGCTGAACCATAAGGAAGGCGAACTCAGCGCCGATATCGGTTCCGTACAGCGCACCGATCTGCTGACAGGCAAGACCTTCAGCGGCACGGCCGTTGTTCCGGGGCGTGGCGTGCTGATTTTGTCAGACAAGTAATCTAAAAGGATGATTTCCCGGGCTTCAGGCCTGGAGAATCGTCCTTTTTTCTACGCCCAAAATGGTATAATGCAGAAATAGAGCGAGATATGAAGATTAACGGTTCAGGAGAGAGGCAGTATATGACAACCTTACTGGTAACAGGCTACCGCGCGCATGAGCTCGGGATTTTTGACAGCAAACATCAGGGGATTCCGTATATCAAAAAAGCGCTGAAAAACAGACTAATCCCTCTGATCGAGGAAGGGGTGGAATGGATCATTACCCCCGGGCAATACGGGGTGGATCTGTGGGCCTGTGAAGTGGTGCTGGAGCTGAAGCAGCAGTATCCGGGACTGAAGCTGGGCATTATTACAGCACATGCCGCTCCGGAAGAAAAGTGGAAAGAGGAGAAGCAGGAAGAATACCGCCGGATTATTGCCGGGGCTGATTATTACGGGGCCGTCAGCAATGCTCCATACGACGGAAGCTGGCAGTTCCGGGCCAGAGATGACCTGCTGCTGCGCAAAAGCGACGGGATTCTGCTGTTCTATGATGAAGACGCGGCCGAGGGAAGTCCCAAATTCTTGAAAGAGCGGGTCCAGAAGCTGCAGGAGGAGGGGAACTATAGCCTCTATCTGATGCATGCCGAGGAAATCCAGAATATTGCGGATGAGGAGAGCCAGCGCGGCTATGAATAAGGAGGACAGACAATTGAGTTCTGTTAATGGCGGAACGGATCGCAGAGCGCGATCCGTACATTCTCACGGGAATCCGCAGCTATGAGCTGCGCACCTGGGGGCTATCACATGCAGGCAACCGGCATATGGGCATCGCGGAGGAATAGCACAAGCAGCTCTTCTCACAGAAACGACACCGTCCCTCAGAAGGACGGTATCGTTTCTGTTTATATGAAGCTTTGCAGGGAAGGTGCTTTGCGGACCTTGTAATTCTGCTCGTAGGCATATGCCAGGCGGATCAGTACCGGCTCCTGGTAAGCCTGCGCCGAGAAGGTGACCCCAAAGGGAGCACCGGCAGAAGTGTAGCCGGAAGGCACAACGATGGAAGGATAACCTGCCCTGGAGGTGATTCTTGCACCGAAATCCGCCGGGAACAGAAGTGCGTCAAGCTGATGCTCCTTCATCGTGGCGTCAATGCCAAGCTCCTTGCAGAGCCGGAGATCCGTTGCCCGGTCGCGCAGATATTGCGGCTCAGTGAACGTGCCGGAGGAGGTGTACTCGGCATCCAGCAGGGTGGCTTGACCGTATTTCAAGGTTTCCATAGGATGTGTATGATTGAAGTCGATAATATCCTTCAGCGTGCGCATTCTGGCTCCCGGGCCGAGAGCGGCCAGATACGCATTCAGCGAGGTTTTGAATTCGTTCAGCACGACGGAGGAATAACTGATCTCGCGAGCGGTCCGGATCTCTGCCGGATCAATGATGGTGGCGCCAAGCTCGCGCATCCGGTCCACCGAGGCGTTGAACAGTGCCAGCTGCTCATCGGTCAACTCCTCAAAATAATAATCCCGCGGAATTCCAATCCGTGCGCCCTGCAGTCCATTCGGGTCGAGGAAGACGGTATAATCCGCATGCAGACGGCCTGCACTTGTCCCCATGGCGGCATCTCTGTCATCCTTACCCAGCATTGCGTTCAGCAGCAGTACCGCATCGCGGACCGTGCGTGCCATGGGTCCGGCAGTATCCTGTGTATTCGAGAGCGGCAGAATACCGGAACGGCTGATCATCCCCACGGTCGGTTTGATACCGATGATGGAGCCGAGATTGCCCGGATTCAGAATGGAGCCGGAGGTTTCCGTACCCACGGACACTGTGCAGAAATTACAGGCCACTGCTACCGCAGAGCCGGCGCTGGAGCCGCCCGTCGGCGTGGATATATTGTAGGGATTCAGCACTTGTCCGCCGCGTGAGCTGTACCCGGACGGCATACCGTTCGTCATGAAGTTGGCGAATTCAGTCATATTGGCTTTGCCTATAATGACGGCCCCAGCTTCGCGCAGCTTGGTGACAATATAAGCATCTTCCCCGGCAAAAGAATCCGCCAAAGCCAGCGAGCCTGCACTGGTGTGCATTTTATCGCCGGTGTTGATATTGTCCTTCACTACGACAGGTATACCATGCAGCGGCCCCCGGGGGCCTTGCAGCGAGCGTTCCACATCCAGAGATTCGGCAATGAACAGGGCATCAGGATTGATCTCCAGAATGGAGTTGACCGTCAGCCCGCTTTTGTCATGCTCGGCGATACGTTCAAAATACATGAGGACTAATTGTCTGGACGTCATTTCTCCGGTTTCAAGCGCAGCCTGAATCTCCGGAATGGTAGCCTCTACGATTTCAAAACTCATGCGGTTCACGCTTCTTTCCCTGTGGAATATGGCCTTTTTAACTATAGGGTCTTCAGGCTCTTCCCGAATCCTAGACCTGCACTTGGGTAAATCCTTCTTCCGCCAGATATTCCTCAGCTTCTTCAAGCGTCTCGAAAGCCATCTCCAGCTGAAGTCCGGCGTAGAGATACCACAGGTCATCCTCCGGCTTCAGGGTAAGCGTATGTCCTTCATCATTCGTCCACAGTGTCTGTGCTCCGTCAGCCTGCTTTTTCTTTCTCTTGCCAGGTGCCGGTGCCTCCGGGATATACATAGACAGTGAGGTGATGGACGCCTCCAGCAGGCTGCGCAGTTCGGGCTCCCCGTAGTCACGGATGTTCACCATGCCTTTGTCATCGGTCTCATAGCCGCGCAGCAGTCCTGCATACACAAACCCGTTGCCATTCGGATGCAGATGGAAGGCTACCGTTTTTTTCTCATGGCGGCTTTCCTCATAGTGGTAGTTCACCCGGCCCAGCGATACATTTCTCCGCTCCAGCTGGGGGTAGGAATCAAGAATAGCCAATTTCTGTTCAAAAGTAAGCATATGCAGCCTCCGGTTTACGGTTTCAATTTCAGTCGCCCTGATTATACCATGCCGTTCCCTTCAAGGACTATAATCCGGATCGTACTCTCAAGGGTCTACCGGCATAGAGGCAGGGTGATTACAAAAGCGCAGCCCTGCTCCGGCCGGTCGCCGAGCCGCAGGCTTCCGCCCATGGCTTTGGCAAGCAGCCGGCTGAAGGTAAGGCCGAGTCCAAGGCCCCGGAGTGTGCTTTGTTTGTCACTGCTGCGGAAGAAGGGTTCGAAGATCCGCTCGCTGTTCTCTTCAGAAATGCCCGGCCCATTATCGGTGACGGTAATCACGGCATATCCCTCCGGATTCGCCTCAAGGCGGAGGGTCAGCTGAAGGGTATGCCCCGTCGCCTTGGCCTGTACGCTATTGTTGAGCAGATTGACGAGAATCTGCTGGATGCGCAGCGGATCACCCCGGAGGAATAGGGGCTGCTCCGGCAGCTGCAGCACCGGTTCACATACCTCCTCGCTCTGGGTCAGCTTCCACTGATAGACGACCTCCTCCAGCAGCGGAACGGCATCCAGCCTGTCATGACGGATGGCGACAATACCTGCAGCCAGGGCGTTGTAATCCAGCAGATCCGCGACCATCCGCTGCAGCCGTCCGGCCTCCAGCAGAGCGATGTCGAGGAATTCACTGGCTTCTTCGCCTTCCACAATGCCCTCACGCACCGCATGCACCAGCCCCTTGATGGAGGTGACAGGGGTTTTAAGTTCATGGGAGACCCCGGCCAGCATCACCGCCCGGGACTGCTCGAACTGCTGAAGCTTGCCCGCCATCTCCTGGAAGGAGAGCAGCAGCTCGTGAATTTCCCGCTCCTTGGCCTCCGTCTTCAAGATGATGTTGTATTCACCGCCGCTGATCTGCGAAGCAGCGGCGGCAACCCGCTGAATCGGCTTGGCCAGCTTAATGGATAAGAGATAAATAGTCAGCCAGCTTAAGAGGATCAGGAAGAAGATGAGAATCGAGAAGAAGGTGATCTCCTCCCGCGGAATGAACCGCAGGGATCGTTTGGACTGCAGGACCACGACCTGCCCGAGCGTTTCGCCGTTCCCTTGAATCCGGGCACCGGCCGACTTGAACTCCGGGCTGCGCGCCGCGCTCAGGCTGTCGTTGAGCTCGTAGCGCATCTCCTGGTCAGTCATCGCCGGCTGGGAGAACAGCAGTTCACCTTCCGGTCCCATAATAATGACGCACATTTCCTGCGTCAGTTTGAAGAACCGCTTGCGGTCCTCGATCAGCTGATTCAGAGCCGGGGAAATATTCAGATTGCCGTCCGCATTGACGCTGCGGTCGGCAATCTCCTGCGCGAGCAGACCGGTGGTTTGCATCCGGTTGTTCATTGCCTCCTGCTGAATCCACCAAAAGGTCACCAGCGCGGTGAGCAGGAGACCCGTGCCGATAATCAGCAGGTAGCGGACCGTCCAGTAGGAGAGGATGGAGGTGTGGGTGCTGCGCTGCTTCTTCAACTTCAGGTGGTCCATAATTGATACCCCGTTCCTCTAAGCGTGCGGATTTCGCCTTCTCCGGCAGGCCAGTGCGACAGGGCCTGGCGCAGCCTTTTGATCGACAGGTCCACAGCCCTGTCACTTCCCTCATAATCCATCTCCCACACATGCTCCAGCAGCTGATCCCGCGTACAGATCTGATTCGGGCGCTCGGCAAGGAAGAGCAGTACCGACATATCACGCGGGCTCAAGGAAACCTCGGCTCCGTTCAGGAACACTGAGCGTGCGCCGAAATCAATAAACAGGCCGCCATAATGGCGTTTGCGGCTGCCGTCGGACCACTGGGAGGGGCGCCGCAGCACCGCATTTACACGAGCCACCACTTCTTCAGGAATGAAGGGCTTGGACATGTAATCGTCGGCCCCTCCGTCCAGTCCGGCCAGCCGGTCGTGAATAGAGTCTCTGGCTGTCAGCATAATCACAGGACAGCTGCTTTTCTCACGGATCAGACCCAGCAGCTCAAAGCCATCCATATTCGGCAAATGGATATCGAGCAGAATCAGGGAAGGCGGAGCCACCTCGAAGGCCTCCAGCGCAGTGCGTCCGTCGGCGGCGCGGGTGATCTGGAAGCCCGCTTTTTTGAGATAAGCGCTGAGCACGCGGGCAATGGCCTCCTCATCTTCAACAATCAGAATCGATTTCATCATCTATAGACAGTCTCCTTACAGCAACTTAGATTCTTAAGTTCACTCTATATAGTTAAAATTACGACAATTTTACCACAATACAGATGGGGGTGCTTTGACTTATTCCCGACATATTGCTCTGCTAGAATGGGAAACAAGCCATACTGGAAAATACAGAACCATTTGGATGGAGGAAACAGGATGAAGAAAAAAACAATCGCCATCATCGCTGCTGGAGTCGTTATTGTAGGAGCCATCACCGCATTTACCTTTTTGAATAACAGCTTGGGCAATAATGTTGAAATCGAGTCCGTGATTCCGACACAGGCGCAAGGTGCAGCAAATGGTACGAACACAGCGAATGCGGCAGCATCGCCCGCAGGAGCAGCCGTTACAGCAGAGCAATTAAATGGTGCCTGGAACATCGCCGACACTTCGAAAGTATACTGGTCGGTAACGACCTCCAAGGAAACTGTCAATTTCGTGGACCCGTCAGTTAAGGGAACCTGGAACGTGAATCTGGGCGATGCGGGGGCGATGACCGGAGAAGGCACCGTGGAGATGAGTGCACTGGATTCCGGCAACGGCCAGAGAGATGAGCATGTAAAGGGAGCAGACTTCCTTTCTGCAACAGAATTTCCGCAGTCCACCTTTGTCGTAAAGTCTTTCTCGAAGCTGCCGGCGGAATGGACGGAAGGCACGGCGGTACCCGTCCAGCTGCAGGGCACGATGACCGTAAAAGGCATTACAAAGGATGTCACCTTCGACAGTCAGGCCGTATATAGCGGCGGACAGCTTATGCTCTCGGGTACAACCACCGTAACCTTTGAAGATTTCGGCATGGCCAACCCACACTCGATTGTGTTAGACACCGAAAATAATCTCGAGGTCCGCCTGGAGCTTGTACTCTCGAAATAACAGGAACACTTCAATAAAATAAGCTTAAGACTCTTCCCGGCAGCCGCTTCTTTGGGGTTCCCCGGGAGGAGTTTTTTTGTTTTTACTGGATATCCCAGCTGCACCGGGGTATATTTTTACCTATAGCCTGAAGGAGGGAAGCTCCATGATTGAAGTGGCGGCAGCGATTATACATAATGCAGAAGGGCAGATCCTGATCGCACGGCGGCGGGAGGGCAAATCACAGGCCGGATTATGGGAATTCCCGGGCGGTAAGCTGGAGGACGGCGAAGAGGTGCCGGACTGTCTGCGCAGAGAGCTGATGGAGGAGATGAGCATCGCGATACTTCCTTACGCGGCTTATGGAGTGAATGAGCATGACTATGGCGGATTCAAGATCAGGCTGATTGCCTGGGAGGCTGAATTTCTGGAAGGCCAAATCAGACTGAGTGACCATGATGCTTTCCGGTGGGTGGCCGCGAATGAGCTGGACGCGTTTGCTTTTGCACCGGCGGATATCCCTTTTGTACACAGACTGCTTGATCCATTACAGTAAACCGGATAACAGACGATAGAATATACATAGGAAGGGGCTGTTTCATCTGCCTGAGTACCATAAGCTTGTGCGTGACGGCATACCGGAGCTGATTGCTGCCGGGGGGCACTCGTGCATTACAAGAACACTGGAGCATGAAGAGTACATAGACCAGCTGCGAGCGAAATTGCGAGAGGAAGCGGAGGAGTATTTCCGTGAAGACAACGACAGGCTGGCACTTGAAGAACTGGCGGATCTGCTGGAGGTCATTCGGGCGCTGGCAGCCACACACGGGGGGAGCCCTGAGGTTCTGGAGCAGATCCGTGCAGAGAAGGCGGAACGCCGGGGCGGATTCCAGGAGCGTATTTTTCTGTTACGGGTAGAGGATGACAGCTAGCCGCGTACCGGATGGTTCTCGTTCAAGCCATAGGAGGTTGACAATTCATGTTCAAAAGCAGACTGACCATGCTCTTAAGCAGTGCTGCCGCCATTGTACCGATTGTGCTGTATTTCTATCTCTACCCGCGGATGCCCGATTTTGTACCGATTCATTACAACGGGGCCACGGCTGACCGGTTTGTGAATAAATGGAGTGTGGATGTGGCTCTGCTCTGTCTGCTCAGCTGGTTCGGCTTCGGTTTTATGCGGCTGCTTCAATTCTTATTGCGGAAAATATTCCTGAACAGCTATATCCATAATGTGGCGTTCATTCACCGGATCTGGAATGCGGCCACATTACTTGTCACGGCCGGGTTCGCCGCGATTAGCGTCTGTGCCCTGCTCGCTATGATCTAGCGGTATGCTCTTCCCCCAAAATTTTATTAACAATCCGATATTGTAGCTATAATAAGGATTAAAGAACTTAACCCTTTCGGCTAAACTAAATTGATTATGGGAGAGCAGAATGAACAAGAGGCAGACAGAGATTATTCGGAATTTGTTAACTGAGCCAGGCCGCTTATGGCTGGTTCAGGATTTGGCGGATCAGGCCGGCTGCTCGGACAAAACCATCCGAAGTGATCTGAAGGTCATTCAAAAATATATGAACAAGCATTCCACAGCACAACTTGTAAAAAAACCGGGGCTTGGGATTTATCTGGAGCTGGGTGAAGGTGACCAATCTGCTCTGCTTCAGCTGCTGTATTCAGAGGAGTATGATACCGAGCAAGATTCGGATGAAGAAAGAGTGCTGCATATCGCTTACCGGCTTCTGATGAACGCCAGTCCAGTGACCACACAAGATCTTGCTGCTCAGTATTACGTGAACAAAACGTTAATCCGCAGAGATCTGGAGAAGATTGAGCACTGGCTGCATCACCTTGATCTAGCGTTAATTATCCGGCCCCGCATAGGGCTTATGATTAAAGGCACCGAAAAAAATAAACGTCTGGCCCTTGCCAGGCTGAACCAGCTGATTGACAGCCCTGAACTTACGGGACAATGGATGCGCAAGCAGTTTGAATCGCATGAAATTGCGGCTGTAAATCATGAATTGAAAATCTTTCAGGAACAGCACCGGCTCTTTTTTACGGATGAAACCTTCGAAGGGCTGATGCTGCATATTCTGCTGATGGTCAAACGGACAAAGCTAAACCAGCCCATTTCGCTCTTGGAACAGGATATTGCCTTTCTGCAGGAAAAAGAAGAATACACTTGGGCTGCAGCGTTTTTGCAGCAACTGCATAAGCTGTTTTCAGTCTCATTCTCACGCGAGGAAACAGCTTACCTGACCCTGCATTTGCTTGGCGGAAAGTTTCGCTATGGGCAGGAGGAGACAGAGGGGAGACGGACTCTGCTAGCGGACAGCCACCCGCTCCTGCCGGAATTGATCAGGCAACTGGTCAAGCGGATGTCGGAACTGAATATGATAGAATTCTCCAGTGATCAGGTGCTCCTGAATGGACTTAAGGTTCATTTGTTCACTACCCTTAACCGTCTCCAGTATGGCCTGAAGGTATCCAATCCCATGCTGGCTGATATCAAAAAGATGTATCCCTACATGTTTGACCGCGTTATAGAGGCCATGGAAGCAGCAGGCAAAGCAATAAGGCAAACGTTTCCAGAAGAGGAGGCCGCCTATGTCACTCTGCATTTTCAAGCTTCTGTTGAACGGCTGCAGCAGAGTGAGAGGCAACCGCAAAAGGCTATTATTGTGTGTCACATGGGCATTGGAATGTCTCAATTGCTCCGTACAAAAGTGGAACGCAAATTCCCGTCTGTGCATGTAGGAGCAACTTTATCCAAAGCAGAGGTCAGAGGTTATCTCGCCCTGCATGAAGTGGATTTGGTTATATCAACTGTGGCTCTTCCTGAGGACATCAAGCATGTAATCGTCTCTCCGCTTCTGGAAAGCAGGGATGAGCGCTTGCTGGAACAGTCCATTCGGCGGTTGGATGAGCCGGACCATGCGGTGGAGGAATCTGTCTTTTTAAAGTATACCACCCCGTTTCTGGTCTATCCCCAGCAGGAGGCGCAGCATCCGGAACAGTTAATTGCCAAACTGGCAGGAATTCTTGAACAGAAGGGATATGCGGAAAAGGGCTATGCGGAAAGTGTGCTGGCCAGGGAAAAGCTATCTAATACCA
The DNA here is from genome assembly GCF_001909045.1 of Paenibacillus sp. P3E. Lineage (NCBI taxonomy): Bacteria > Bacillati > Bacillota > Bacilli > Caryophanales > Paenibacillaceae > Paenibacillus > Paenibacillus sp. P3E. The sequence goes on from NZ_LVWH01000002.1 coordinate 60,731, forward strand.
CCATTGGTGGAGGGGTGGCTATCCCACACGGGAGCTCAGAGTATATCAGCGAGTCTTCTATTGTTATTGCTACGCTGAAGCACCCGCTGTCATGGGGGGCCGAAACCGTGCATCTGGTGTTCCTGCTGGCGGTCAAGCATGATGAACGGGAAGAAATGCGGCTGCTGTTCAGAGAATTGTCCCGAATCAGCGAGCAGCCTGCACTGGTCAGCGCGTTGGCCAAAGAAACGGATGCGATGGTCCTGCTCCGAAAGCTGGGCAGATAAATTGCAAATTGAATAATACTTAGGTACAGGGGTGTCTCAAAAAGCCAGGAAGTGGCTGCTTGGGACATCCCACTTTTTTGGAGCGGGCTGGACCTGGGCACTTGCGTGGGAAGGTAACGCCTTTGGCGATATTAATCCGTTTTTCCGGAAGTTCCGGTAAAAAGTTTGTCCGATATCCGGGAATAAGGTGGATATAATTAAAAATGTAAGCGCTGATAAAAGTGGAAAGGGATGATAGAAATGAAAATATTAGCGATAACCTCGTGTCCTAACGGCATTGCGCATACCTATATGGCAGCTGAGAATCTGCAGAAGGCAGGCAAGAAATTAGGCATTGAAATTAAGGTTGAAACACAGGGCTCCATCGGCGTGGAAAATGCGTTGACCGAGGAGGAAATACGTGAAGCTGACGGAATAATCATTGCAGCGGACAAAACGGTAGTAAAAGACCGTTTTGTCGGAAAAAAGCTGCTAGTTGTCGGAGTACAGGATGGCATCCGCCGTCCGGAAGAGCTGATTCAGCGGGTCATGAAAGGCGAAGTGCCTGTGTACCAATCGCAGTCTCGTTCTTCCGACAGCCGTTCGGGTGAAAAAGCACCGAAACAAAATCCGATTTACCGTCATTTGATGAATGGCGTCTCCTATATGGTACCCTTTATCGTCATCGGAGGGCTGCTTATTGCCATCGCATTGACGATTGGCGGTGTGAAGACACCGGGCGGTCTAGTGATACCGGAAGGCTCCATCTGGAAGAACATTCAGGATATCGGGTCTGCTGCATTTACTTTCATGGTGCCGATTCTGGCGGGATTTATCGCAATGAGCATTGCAGATCGGCCAGGGCTGGCTCCGGGGATCGTCGGCGGATTTATCGCCGCAAACGGAAGCTTATATGGCAGTGAAGCGGGAGCTGGATTTATCGGCGGGATTATTGCCGGCTTTCTGGCGGGTTATGTAGCACTCGGCATCCGCAAAATCAAAGTTGGCCGGGCGCTGCAGCCGATTATGCCCATTATCATCATCCCCGTGCTCTCATCCCTGATTGTAGGGTTGATCTTTATCTTTGTCATCGGATCTCCCATTGCCCATTTGTTTGAAGTACTAACCGGCTGGCTTGCCGGCATGCAGGGAACAAGCTCAATCCTGCTGGCTTTGATCCTGGGAGCGATGATCTCCTTCGATATGGGCGGTCCGGTTAATAAGGTAGCTTTTCTGTTCGGATCGGCCATGATTGGTGAAGGGAATTATGAAATTATGGGGCCTATCGCCGTAGCCATTTGTATTCCGCCTATCGGGATGGGACTGGCTGCAATGATCAACAAACGCAAATTTGCATCTGCCGAGCGTGAAGCCGGCAAAGCGACATTTACCATGGGGTTGTTTGGTATTACTGAGGGGGCAATTCCATTTGCGGCCCAGGACCCGCTGCGCGTGATCCCAAGCATCATGGCCGGATCAATGGTTGGATCGGTAATTGCAATGCTGGGAAATGTGGGGGACAGAGTAGCCCATGGCGGACCGGTTGTAGCTGTGCTGGGGGCCGTTGACCATGTTGTTATGTTTTTCATTGCTGTTATCGTTGGATCTGCCGTAACAGTGGCCATGGTGAGTCTGCTGAAGCGGGACGTTGCTATTGTGGCGGAGAGTACAGCAGTAGAGGCTGTTGCCCCGGAAAGCTTGGGAAATGATCCCCAGGTCAAGCCTGCCAAAACCCCTATAGCTGCTGACATGGAAACAACTCAGGGCCAACTTGAGAAACTGACGGATATTTTAACACCGGATCTAATGGAGCTGAATGTAGCGGGGACCACAAAGGAAGCCGTTATTGATGAAATGATTGCAATCCTGGAAAGAAACGGGGCCATAAGCTCTGCAAGTGATTTTAAAGAAGGGATATTGGCCCGTGAGGACGAAAGCTCTACAGGCATTGGCATGAATATTGCTATTCCTCACAGTAAATCAGATGCGGTCCTGAAGCCAAGCGTGGTTTTTGGCATCAAGCAGGGTGGAGTGGATTGGAACAGTGTGGATGGCAATCACGCGAAGCTGGTATTTATGATTGCCGTACCGCGCAGCAGCAAGGGAAATGCCCATTTGAAGGTGCTGCAAATGTTGTCCCGTAAGCTAATGGATGATGATTTCAGAGAAGCGCTTCTTGCGGTTACGACGAAGGAAGAGGCTTATCAGTTACTTGGGCAGGTGCACTAATTTATCCGGTAGAAGAGTAGAACCCTACTATGCTTTGCTGGTTAAACAGAACTTATACAGGCTGGCGATCCCTTATCCAGGGGACACCAGCCTGTTTGTCTGCAGCTCTCGCCGAGCCTGTACTCACAAGGGATAGTTTGATAGAATCAAAAGTACTATATGGACAAAAACAAGGAGGATTCATCAATGACAATCGATAACGCTTACAAGGTGAAATGGGGAATTCTCAGCACTGGCTGGATCGCACACCAGTTCGCAACCGATCTGGCTCATGCATCGAACGGGATTGCCTATGCTGTAGGTTCACGCAATCAGGAAAGCGCCGATGAATTTGCCAAGAATCACGGTATTCCTGTAGCCCATGCCACGTATGAAGATTTGGTCAATGATCCCGAGGTAGATGCGGTTTATATCGGGACACCGCATCCTTTTCATAAAGACAACGCGCTGCTTGCGCTGCGTGCCGGCAAGGCGGTGCTCTGCGAGAAGCCGTTCACGGTGAACAGCGGCGAGCTTGAGGAGATCGTGGCCTATGCCCGCGAACATAAGCTGTTTCTGATGGAAGCCATGTGGAGCCGGTATATTCCGGCCAACGTTAAGGTCAGAGAATGGGTCGCCGCAGAGCGGATTGGAGACGTACGGATGGTGAAGGCGGACCTCGGCTTCCGCACCGAATGGAACCCGGAGAGCCGTCTGCTGAACCCGGCACTGGGCGGCGGGGCGCTGCTGGACGTTGGCATTTACCCGATTTCCTTTGCCTCCATGATCTTTGGGCCTCACCCCGAAAAGGTAGCCAGCACTGTACATATGGGTGAAACGGGGGTAGATGAGCATTTCTCGCTGCTGCTGTCCTATGGCGATGGCAAATCGGCTTCCCTGAACGGCGGGGTACGCCTGAATATGCTTCAGGAGGCTTATGTGTTCGGAACAGAAGGCTATATAGTGGTTAAAGGCTCTTTTGTAAACCCGAGTTCAGCCGAGCTGTATGTCGGCGGCGAGCTTGTGGAGACCTTTGAGGATGACCGGAGGTCCATCGGGTATGCCTTCGAAGCCGAGGAAGTGGGACGCTGCCTGCAGGCAGGACTAACGGAGAGTCCTGTGCTGACGCTGGATGAATCAGTAGCGATTCTGAAGCTGCTGGATCAGGTGCGCGCAGAGTGGGGGCTTGTCTATCCCGGTGAATAAACCCCGGATAGATACGTGGACATGATGATTATCTGTTCAGCACCCCACTCTCGTTAATGCTTAGAAGAGGAATGCAGGAGGTGTAACATGGCACTGGATATGGATCGTTATCAAGGCTGCCTGCAAGGGCTGGCAGCGGGTGATGCGCTGGGAACCACCGTAGAATTCAAGGCTCCGGGGACCTTTGCGCCGCTGGAGGATATTGTTGGCGGAGGGGTGTTCAGTCTGCAGCCGGGGCAGTGGACAGATGATACTTCGATGGCGCTGTGCCTGGCGGACAGCCTGCTTGCGTCCCGGGGATTTGATCCCGCCGACCAGCTGCGGCGGTATGTCCGGTGGTTCCGCGAAGGCTACCTGAGCAGCACGGGAGAGTGCTTCGATATCGGGAACGCCACACGCTCAGCGCTGATGCATTTCGAGGCCAGCGGCGAAGCCTGGAGCGGGTCGGAGGATCCGCATGCTGCCGGGAATGGCTCGATTATGCGCCTGGCCCCGGTGGTCCTCTATTATGCTGAGGACCCGGCTGCCGCCATAGAGTACGCTGCACTCAGCTCGCGGACGACCCATGCTGCTGCAGAATGTGTGGATGCCTGCCGCCTGATGGCGGCCTACATCCTGGCCGGACTGCAGGGGTGGAGCAAGCAGGAGATGCTGGCCCCGGGCGCCTTCGGCGGCTGGCTGCACGAGGGGATGTTGTCCGGCAGCATTCTGGACATTAAGCACGGTTCCTACCAACGCAAGGCTCCGCCGGAGATTAAGGGTTCCGGTTACGTGGTGCAATCGCTGGAAGCAGCCCTTTGGGCGTTCCACCAGTCGGCCAGCTTTGAGGAGGGCGCGCTGCTGGCGGTTAATCTGGGCGATGATGCTGATACTACCGGCGCCGTCTACGGCCAGATTGCCGGAGCATATTACGGCCTCGGCGGCATCCCTGCGCGGTGGTCTGACATGCTTACCCTGCGTGGTCTGATCAGTGATTACGCCGGACGCTTGTTTACGGAGCGGGCGGGAAGCGGACAATAACGCGCGGGCAGGCGATCAGGGTTGGGGAAAAGGACACTTTAAAAGATTTAAGGCACTAGGTAATTGAGTTTGTAAAAGAATCCAATAAGCCTAATTTAAAGGGACAAATCGCTGTTCCTTTTTTTTTATGGATAATAAAGGAGGAATGACATTAGTAGGGGTATCCCATTCAAGAAGGCGAAGACGCTAGTCTCGGGTGAAATTAGCGGCTAGATTTTTTTTGAGCCACGACAATTGAGGGGTAAGCTTGCCTACCTCGGCGATGAGTTCTTCGATCTGCTGTTCGTATTCTTTTTTCATTGTGGTGATGCCCTTTCGGTCATCCACAAACAATTGTGAAAGGCTCTGAGTGGCTTCATTTTTCCAGCGATTCAGAACACTCGTATGAATTCCTGCTTCGGAAGCGAACTGTGATATGGACTTTTCTTCTCTTAGCATCTCCAGCACGATCCGTGCTTTTTCTTACGGTGTAAACGTTCTTCTCGATGTCAGCACAACTAAGGACCCCTTTTTTGCTGTCTAGTTTCTATGTAGCATTATATTTTGTGTTCTGTATAGCGTTTGTTCATTTACAGGATTATTCGAGAATCAATCGTATCATACACAATTCGAGGGACTTCGACAACAAACACAGGGTAATATGTATATAGTTGGAAGAGATTATAGTTAAAAACAATATAGTTAAAAATTATAATTTCTTCACGGCTTAAGGCTTTAGTTACCTGATGGGAGGTAGACGAAGAGGGATGAATTGGTACGCGTTGTACGTGCAAGCAGGACAAGAAGATTTAGTTCAGAAGATGATCCACAAGTTTTTCGATAAGACGGTGGTGCATGCGTTTGTCCCCAAGCGGAAGTTAAAGCAACGTAAACAAGGAAAGACCTATGAGGTTTGCCACACAATGTTTCCTGGATATGTATTAGTGCAGACGCTGATGACTGTGCAAACGTATTATGATCTAAAAAGAGTCCCCAGATTCTATCGTCTTCTCAACCAATTCGACAACTGTAAGGCTAAGGCTACTGCGAACCAGTCGATCAACAGTCTGGAAGATGCTCTTGAAGTCTATTCATTCTCTAAGATTGATGAAGAGGAAATTGCTTTGATTCTGGAGCTGGCAGGAACTGATGATATCATCGATTATTCCACTTTGTATGTGGAGAACAAGAAAGTAATTGTATGTGATGGCCCGTTAAAGGGAAAAGAAGCAATAATTAGAAAGATTGACAAACATAAAAAACGTGCGCGAATATCTCTGGAATTTATGGGAAGCGAGAAGTGGCTGGATGTAGGCATTGAAATGCTGGATATTGTCGAATAGTGAGAAAGCGGACAGGAGGATCGGCATCGGCATTAATATACATAAGTGTGCCGATTCTCTTGTCCGATCAGATTCAGCTGCACATTATGCGTTAGCGGATGCGATTTGGGCGCTTGTATGCAGGGCTTCCGCTGCAGCTTGCAGAGCTTCAACTTTGTCTGTGCGTTCCCACGGCACATCTAGGTCATTTCTGCCGAAATGTCCGTAGGCGGCGGTTCCGCGGTAGATGGGCTTGCGAAGATCGAGCATCTTGATAATGCCGGCTGGTCGAAGATCGAAGAGACCTCTGATTAACTCAACAATCTCACGATCGGCAATGGTTCCAGTGCCGTAGGTATTTACCATGATGGACACAGGTTTGGCCACTCCGATTGCGTAGGCAATCTGAATCTCGCATTTCTCGGCCAAGCCGGCGGCAACGATGTTCTTGGCAACGTATCTTGCGGCATAAGCTCCGGAGCGGTCTACCTTGGTCGGGTCCTTGCCGGAGAAGGCTCCGCCGCCGTGTCTTGCATAGCCGCCGTATGTATCGACAATGATCTTTCGTCCGGTTAAACCGGCGTCCCCCTGCGGCCCCCCGATCACGAATCTGCCGGTCGGGTTAATAAAAATATTAGTGGATTCATCCAGGTATTCAGACGGTATAGCGTGTTCAATAACAAAGCTAATCATATCTTGTCTGATTTGCTCCAATGTAACGTTTGGGTCATGCTGGGTAGAGATAACCACCGTATCAATGCGGATCGGCTTGTCCTTCTCATATTCAACTGTAACCTGAGTCTTCGCATCCGGCCGCAAATAAGAAAGGGTCTTGGCTTTGCGCAATTCGGTTAATCTTCTGGCGAGCTTGTGTGCCAGCATAATGGGCATCGGCATAAGCTCAGGAGTCTCTTTGCAGGCAAAGCCGAACATAAGTCCCTGATCGCCTGCCCCGATCATTTCCAGTTCATCCTCTTCCATTCGTCCTTCCTTAGCTTCCAAGGCAACATCGACACCCATGGCTATGTCTGGGGATTGCTGATTGACGGCTATCAGCACCGCGCTGGTATCGCAGTCGAAGCCGAGTTTTGCCCGCGTGTAGCCAATCTCACGGATGGTGTTGCGAACGATTTGCGGGTAGTCGATCATAGCTGAGGTTGAGATCTCACCGGTCACTAGCATGAGCCCTGTCGAGGTCGCGGTTTCACATGCTACTCTTGCGTTGGGGTCCTGCATCAGAATTGCGTCGAGTATGGCATCAGAGATTTGATCGCACATCTTGTCCGGGTGGCCTTCGGTCACGGACTCGGATGTAAATAAATGACGGTCTTCCACACAAATCATTCCTTTCGACGAGAAAGATTAATATTTAACAATAATCCCTGGAATTGTAACACGAACTCTACGAAAATACTATATATTGACACAAAGTGGGCATATATGTATATTGAATTATTATATGGACCAATTTATAGTAAAGATTAATAATTCAAAAATATGTAAGTATCTTCTCGTTGTGTTTTCTTAACGAATCACGTCGAGCCAATCGCTGTTTCGGCACGTTGGTAAGAATGATGCGACATAGCTGTATCGATCCGTAGTGTGTGGCCTACAGCAGATGAATGGGGGAACCTGCACCTTCTTTTTCTGTAATTATTATACATTAATTGATAATATTGATGAATTAAGCCTATCCGGGAGACGGATAGGTCTTTTTTGTCATGGAGTAAGGGTCACTGATTCCATGGCCGACTATACTAATTTCGAGAATAAGAGGAGGATGCAATGATGCAAGCGTTCGTGTTCCCTGGTCAAGGTTCTCAGCATCTCGGTATGGGGGAGGCATTATTCGATGAATTTCCTGAGTTAACGGCTCAGGCTGACCGTATACTTGGCTATTCAATCAAACAGCTTTGTCTGGCGGACACTCAGAACAAATTAGGTCAGACTGCGTATACCCAGCCTGCCTTGTATGTCGTCAATGCATTAAGTTACATGAGAAAGGTACGAGCGACGGGCAAGCGACCTGATTTTGTGGCAGGGCATAGCTTAGGCGAGTTCAATGCACTTCTGGCGTCCGGTGCGTTTGATTTTGAAACCGGGTTAATGCTTGTCCAAAAGCGGGGAGAGCTGATGAGCCGTGCTTCGGGAGGAGGAATGGCGGCTGTATTGGGCTTGGGGGCAGAGAAGGTGAGCCAGGTTCTCTCAGAGAACGGCCTTGGCGGGATTGATATCGCCAATCTCAACATGCCGACGCAGATTGTTGTTTCAGGACTCAAACAGGATATTGAACAGGCGATGCCGTTTCTGGAGACAGCGGGAGCACGGATGGTTGTGCCTCTGAATGTGAGCGGTGCGTTCCATTCCAGATATATGGAGGAGGCGCGGCAGCAGTTCAGTGTATATTTGGACAGATTTGATTTCAAGCGCTGTGAACTTCCGGTGATCTCCAATGTCTATGCCAGGCCCTACCGTCAGGCCGATCTCAAGCGCAATCTTGCCGATCAAATTACGCATACCGTTAATTGGACGGACTGTGTCCGGTATATGCTGGCAATGGGAGTAGAGGCGTTCGAGGAGATTGGTCCGGGCAAGGTTCTGACGAAGCTGGTGGACCAGATCAGAAAGGAAGCGCCTCCACTCGATATGTTGCAGGGAGGCGATCTGGAGGACAGCCAGCCGGAGCAGGACGAATGGAAGCAAGCTGGCAATGCACCCGCAAGCGCCTCCATAACCGCTGCTGACTTGGGTGATGCCGAGTTCAAAAGAGATTACGGGCTTAAAGCGGCGTACTATGCCGGGGGGATGCATCATGGAATATCATCTGTGGAGATGACGGCACGGCTCAGCAAATCGGGTTATTTGGGATTTATAGGTACGAAAGGCCTTGGCATCCCGCAGATTGCCGATATGATTCAGTCCCTGCAACTGGAATTGAACGGAAAGCATACATACGGAGTGAATGTGGTTCATGATCCATTTGATCCCCATAAAGAAAAAGCTGTTTTTGAACTGCTCTTGCATCACAGGGTGAAGGTGCTGGAGGTGGCATCCTTTATTGGCATAACAAGATCGTTGGTGCTCTATCGGGCTGCCGGGCTTAACAGAGAAGCGGATGGCAGCATTACGGCCGGCAACAAATTGATCGCCAAGGTATCCAGGCCCGAAGTGGCGGAGGCCTTTATGAGTCCGGCTCCAGAGCCGTTGCTGCACAAGCTGCTTCAAGATAACAGCATAACTGCAGAGCAGGCCGATCGGTTGCGAAGCATGCCTATGGCAGACGATGTTTGCGTACTGGCCGATTCGGGAGGACCGACCGATCATGGATCTGCCTGGGTATTACTGCCCGTTATCCGGAAGCTCCGGGACGAGCTGATGAGTAAATACGGGTATGGCAGAAGGATAAGGGTCGGCTCAGGAGGGGGAATCGGTGTGCCTGAGGCTGCCGCAGCGGCCTTCATGATCGGCGCTGACTTCGTCATGACTGGTTCCATCAACCAGTGTACTGTAGAAGCGGGAACAAGCGTTGAGGTAAAAGAGCTGCTTCAACGCATGAATGTGCAGGATGTAGCTTCGGTTCCGCTAGGCGATCTGTTTCAAATCGGTGCGCAGGCCCAGGTGCTGAAGAGAGGCTTGTTCTTCCCGGCAAGGGCCAACAAGCTGTATGAGCTGTACCGCCTGTATGATTCGTTGGAAGAGCTGGACGCCAAGAGCAAGAGCATGGTCCAGGAGCGTTATTTTAAGCGCAGCTTCGAAGAAATCTACGAAGAACTTAAGCTCTCATGTACAGATGAGGAGTTGGACAAGGCCGACCATGATGCGAAATATAGAATGGCGCTCGTATTCAAATGGTACTTCGACCGTTCCGACCGGCTGGCCCGCAGCGGAAGTAGTGAGAACAAGGTGGATTACCAGATTTTTTGCGGACCGGCGATGGGGGCCTTCAACCGGTGGGTGGCAGACACAGACCTGGAGAATTGGCGCAGCAGGCATGTGGATCGTATCGCCGACAAACTGATGCACGCAGCCGCTGACTGGATGAATGAGCATGTTGGAAGAATGACCGGTTCTGTTCAGAATTAGAAAATTCAGGAGGAGTTAAGGATGGGAAAGCGTGCGTTAAACCTGACAGACGAGTTGTATGACTATTTACTTCAGGTATCTCTGCGGGAGCCAGAACCTGCCAGAAAGCTGCGCGAGGAGACTGGTCGTATGTTGTTGTCCGCCATGCAGAGTCCGCCTGAGGAGAGCCAGTTCATTGCTTTGCTGGTCAAGTTAATCGGTGCCAAGCGCATATTAGAGATCGGTACTTTTACCGGCTATACAACACTGCTGATGGCGATGGCGATGCCTTCGGATGGGCGTATCATTGCCTGTGACATTGACGACAAGTGGACAAGGATGGGGTACCGCTATTGGGAAGAGGAAGGGGTAGCCCACAAAATTGATCTTCGTTTGGCGCCTGCCCTGGATACGTTGGACGATCTGCTATCCAGAGACTATGCCAACTATTTCGACTTTATATTCATTGATGCGGATAAAGAAAACTATACAGCTTATTATGAGCGTGCCATTCGTTTGGTTCGTCCCGGCGGTTTGATCGGCGTTGACAATGTGTTGTGGGGGGGCAGCGTCATTAACGAGTGGAACCAGGGTCCGGACGTAAGAGAGATACGCAGCATCAACAAGACGATTCACCAAGATGACCGGGTTACTGTTAGCATGCTGCCGATTGGAGACGGTTTGACACTGGCCATTCGCAACAAGTAACACACACTATATTGAGGAAAGAGGGATTTCATATGGTTGAAACTAGGACTCTACTTGTACGGGCTGACAAAAATCCGGTTCCTGGAGTAGCTAATCCGTTGCCTAACCAAATCTATCAGAATGTGCGTGTATGTGTGGAGAATAGGGTGCTGTCCCGGTTGGCCCCCGATGAAATCCGCTTGCAGATGCATTATGTAGGAATATGCGGGACGGATCTGCATCTGACTACGAATCATCCGGAAACCGGGTATATCCGCTGTACGTCTCCCCTCGAAATTCCTGAAGAGGGAAGGGTGATCGGACACGAGGGCGTTGGCCGAATAATCGAAGTCGGAGATCATGTCAAGCATCTTAAGCCGGGCATGTTCGTTGCGCTGGAATCGATCATCGTCTGTCATGTATGCGAGGTGTGCAAGCGAGGAAAGTTCAACCAGTGCAAGCATGCCAAGCTGCTGGGACTGGAGAAGGACGGCTTGTTCGGAACATTCGTTGATGTGCAGGCATCTATTGCGCACAACATTACGGACTATATTAATGATGAGCGGGATCTCATGGCCGCAGCCAATATTGAGCCTGCAGGGGTCGCCTATGTGGCGTGCGAGAATGCTGCATTAAAGGCGGGGGAGGTGGCGGTCATTTTTGGTGCAGGCCCGATTGGCTTATTAACCGCGATGTTAAGCAAGCAGGTATTCGGAGCATCAGAGGTGCACATCATCGAACCGATTGAGTTTCGGCGGGATTTTGCCAAAAAGTGGGCGGATTATGTGTATACACCTGAGGAATTTATGTCTAGTCCCCCTGGAAAAATCGACGTCGTATTTGAAACCTCTGCCATTGTGGAGAATGTTACCCGGATCTTCAGACATGTCAGCGAAAACGGCCGAGTTGTCTTACTGGGTCGCAAGGGCATTCCCCTGGAGATTACCGCAGTGGATCATATGATTACGAATGAAATCAAAATTATTGGGTCGCGCGGGCATTTATGCGGCGCATTCAGCCAAATCCTGGCGCTGCAAAAAGCGGGAAGGATTCATCTGGAGGATATTGTGACGCAAGTGGTTGACGATTTGAGTGAGATCAGGGATATGCTGCAGCATCATGAGAAGGTGGAGAATGAGAACTGCAAAGTTCTCATTGATCTGCAGAAACAGATGCTGCATATGTCAACCTCTTCTGTCGCCGGCGGAAGAACCAGGGACTTGTAAGGAGGAGCAGACGATGGAGTTGGCAATAGCTGAAATGTTGATTTCAAGCAGATCGCATTTTTTTCGGAAAGGCCATCATTACGATTATTATACTTCTTTCAATAGTCAGCCCCACTTGCACCCGATCAACATGGAAGGGCTGTCGGCCGGAATTACAGCGGATCAGAATACACTGGCTGAATTCGTGGATTCTCTGAAGCTGGCTTCTACGGAGTTGTCCCATACAAGGATACTTAAACAAGGTAAGGATAAGCAGACATTGCCGGAAGTGCAGCGGTTGTTCGCCCAGAATGTGCCGCAAGTCTTCCGGCTTCCCCATGGTGAGGGTGAGCAGCAGCGGCAGGCTCTTGAATGGGAGCTTGTTCGTCTTTTCAAGCTGTCCGAGGAGCAATGGAGTCCGGTCCGTTCGTTCAGTGAAGCCATCGGGGTTAAGCCACAGGTTGTAATCGCAGCCGTCTTCATAGCATTGCTCGCCAGGTACCCGGAGTATGAAATGAAAGCAGGGGTAAAGGCAATTGGCAAAAGAGGACGAAGCATAACCTGGTTTGACTGTTCCAATGCGGAAGGAAGGACGTTGCGGGCACTGATTGGACAAGTCAAGGAAGCGCTTCCCAATGATAAGGAAGCATCCTCCTACCAACTGCTGTTGCAGATTCCGAATCTCCCCTTGGAGAACAAGGAAGCGGCTGTGCCGGACGCCGTAGTCTCGTTCCGGGAGGAAGGGGAGGCTTGCATCGGAGGGATTAAATACTCGCCGATATTGTGTGATTCGATCTCCATCGAGTTAACGCTCCGGCAGTTCTTGAGCTTCCTCACGAATCTGTTGCAGGAACCGGATACGGTTATAGATCAAGTGCCTTTGATGAGCGGGGAAGAAGAGTCCTTCCTGCTGGAATGTGCCGGTTATGACGAAGAGGTAGCGTTTGAACTGTCGCTGTATGAACGTTTTGCACATTCAGCCTCCCTGGACAGTGATGCCGTTGCTGTTATTCATGAGAGCGGCAACGGCGAAACGGATGCGTGGTCCTTCCGCGAGTTGTCAACTGCGGTTGACAGACTCGCATTGCGGATCAGCAGTCTGGGCATCGCCCCCGGTTCTTCCATCGGGGTATACGGTGAAAGATCCATCCACACCATCGTTTCAATCCTGGCTATATTTAAGCTGGGACTTACGTATGTTCCATTGGACGGAAGTTATCCGGAGGCACAAATTCTTTATATGATTCAGGATGCCGGCCTCGTTCTGATTCTGGACACGGATTCCCGAGAGTCATTTATCGACAGCGGGCGTGTTCCGGTACTTCGCCTGGACGGACCAGACCCGATCTCCGGCGAAATCGGTGAGGATGGAGGAATACTGCCGGATACGCTCTATGCCTCTGACGGTGCTTCACTCATTCTCTATACATCAGGATCGACCGGTACTCCCAAGGGGGTCAGACACAGACAGCAGCAGCTAATCAATTATTTCAACCACATGTGGACCCGATATCCGTTCAGACAGGGGGACCGGACCTGCCAACGGACCAGCATGAATTTTATGCCGTCCATGTGGGAATTTCTTGGGGCGCTTCTGCAGGGGATTACAACGGTGATTCTGTCCGATACGGTTGTAAAGGACCCGGGTAAGATTATACACGCACTAGATAAACATAAGGTCAGCTGTTGCACGATGCTTCCGTCCATGCTTCGCCGGATGTTTGAATCGTCTGAGGATTTAACCGTTCTGAAGCAGGTTCGGATGTGGATGACGGTCGGAGAGCCGTTCACGCTGGATTTGTTCAAGCCATTTATGAAGCACTTCCCGGATGCTCTGCTCGTAGCTGATTACGGTGCGACAGAGGTGAACGGAATCATGCAATTTACAACGGCAGACTGTGATCTTGCAGAAGGCAAGATGGCCTGGTTCAGACCGATTACGAATGTCAAGGCTTACATTCTGGATTCCCGGATGCGATTGTGCCCTGTTGGAGTGCCCGGAGAGCTGCACATCGGCGGTGCCTCATTGGCCGTAGAGTATGTGAATAGGCAGGAGGAGACGGCAGCCAAGTTCACCAACAACCCACTTCGCGGAAGCGCGGGAGAGCGGTTGTACAAGATGGGGGACATGGCCCGTTATTTGCCGGACGGAACCATCCAGCTGCTGGGCAGACAGGATCATCAGGTGAAGATCCGCGGAATCCGTATCGAGCTATCTGCCGTCGAGAAGGTGCTGGGCGAAGTTGAGCGGATACAGGAATGCGCTGTTGTGGCCAAGGAGAGCGGCAACGGGACCAAACGGCTGGTGGCCTTCCTTGCCTTGAAGCAGGAAGCCGTTTTTTCGGACGAGGAAGTAAGGGGGTACCTGGGTGCAAGATTGCCGGAGTTTATGGTTCCGTCCTCCTTCATCGTTCTGAAGGAAATGCCGCGAACTCCCAATGGCAAGCTGGATCGTCACAGACTAATCAAGGCCGATACCGCTGCCCTTGTGCGTGAGCTGGAAGAAACGGCGGGCAAGGCTGCGAACACTGTCGTTCCGCCGGTTGAAGCTTCTGCCGAACTGGACCATGACACCGTCAGGGATGAGCTGCTCCGGATTGCAACAGAAATCCTGGGAGGTGGCCCGGACGAGATCAAGCCGCATCATAAATATTACGAAGTCGGCTTCGATTCAATGACCATCGTTGATTTCATGAACCGGATCAAAGCGTTGTTCGCGGTCAAGCTGGAGGTTACGGATTTCTACGATCATCCCAGCATCAAGGATTTGGTTATGTTCCTGGCCGGAAAGGGGGTCCGTCCAGTTCCGGTTGCTCCCCCGCTGCCCGAGCCGGGCACTGCTGCCGTGGACACCGGCAATGCTTCGCAGGAGGCCAGTTCGTCTGGACTTGCAGCAACGGATGATCCGGCCAAGCCGGAGGACGACGTCTCGACGAGCCGGCAGCCGGTTGACAGAAAAGTAGCCGTAATCGGCTTGTCCTGCAGATTTCCGGGGGCCCGGAATGCCGAAGAGTATTGGAGCAATCTGGCCGCCGGCGTCTGCTCCGTAACGGAGATTCCCGCAGGAAGATGGGAGATGGAGGCATTTTATGACCCGGATCTGAAGAAGCCGTTCCGGTCTGCCAGCAAATGGGGCGGATTTATGCAGGGCATCGACCAGTTCGATTCGGATTTTTTTCGGATTTCTCCACGGGAGAGCGAAATGATGGACCCCCAGCAGCGCTTGATTCTCGAAGAGTGCTGGAAGGCGATGGAAGATGCGGGCTATCAGGAAAAGGAGCTTAGCGATAAGGCGGTTGGCGTATACATTGGCGGAAGGCCGGGGGATTATGTCCAGTTGATCCGCGACCGGCAGCTTCCCCACGATCATTACACGACCATGGGCAATGATAACGCCATTCTGTCAGCCCGGATTTCGTATTATCTCAATCTGAAGGGTCCATGCATAACGGTGGATACCGCCTGCTCTTCTTCGCTTACCGCCATCCATTTGGCTTGCTCCGACATTGCGGCGGGCGAGTCTGAGATGGCTTTTGCAGGAGGCGTGTCCGTGATGTCGTCTCCGGCGCTGTATTATCAGTCCTCCAGTATGGGGATGTTCTCCCCGGATGGACAATGCAAGGCATTCGATAATGAGGCCAACGGGATGGTGCCGGGCGAAGGTGTAGGAATCGTCATTCTGAAAAGCCTGGACCGGGCATTGGAGGACGGGGACCACATTTACGGGGTAATCGTTGCCTCCGGAATCAATCAGGACGGCAAAACCAATGGGATAACCGCTCCGAGTGCTGCCTCGCAGCAGCAATTAATCCGAAATCTGTATGCTAAGTACAAGCTTGATCCTGAACGGATTTCGTATATCGAAGCCCATGGAACCGGCACCAAGCTGGGGGACCCGATCGAGATCAAGGCGTTGACGGAAGCATTCGCCGGCTGGACGGATCGGAAGGGGTACTGTGCGGTCGGTTCCGTAAAGACGAACATCGGCCACACGATTGCTTGCTCCGGGGTAGCCGGGCTGGTAAAGGTTCTGCTGGCAATGAAGCACAAAAAACTTCCCCCGTCGCTGCATTTCAAAAACGCTAATGAGCATATTGATTTCGCCGGCAGCCCCTTCTATGTCAACACGGCGCTTAAGGATTGGGAGGCTCAGGGTCCGCGAATGGCTGCAGTCAGTTCATTCGGCATCAGCGGAACCAACGTGCATCTGGTTGTTGAAGAAGTGCCGCACGCCCCGCGGGGCGGCAGCGATTCACTTCCGTACCACATCGTGCCGCTTTCTGCCAAAACGAAACGGGCGCTGATGGCCAAGGCAGGCGAATTGGCCGTTTGGCTGGATAAGGAAGGGAGTGGCTATACCCTAGACGAGATCGGCTATACGCTGCAGGCGGGACGGAGCATGTTTGATTGCCGTGCCGCCTTCGTGGCGGCGGGCCACCACGATCTGAAGCGCAAGCTGGAAGCCTTTCTGAACGGGGAGGAGCTGCCGTATATTTACAGCAATCTTCGTCCTCAGGCGGAGGCGCAGGCAGAGGAGCACGGCCCATACCGGCAGGACACGCTTGTCAGAAGACTCGGCAAGGTAGGCCTTGAACGGGAGGAGTACAGAAATATAGCCGGTCAGATCGCTGTATGGTTCGTTCAGGGACAGGATATCTACTGGAACCTGATTCCGCGCGACGGCCGCCTCGGCCGGATTTCCATGCCGGTCTACCCGTTCGAACGTCAGAGCTATTGGATTGCAGGGACGTCGGAAAACCGCCCGCAGGTGCAGCTTGAAGAGAAACACGCCAACCCTGACCAGAAGTTACACCCTTACCTGGGGGAGAATGCCTCTACGCTGAAGGAGCAACGATTCAGAACCGTCTTTTCGCTGAAGGATGCCGAAGTACGGGAGCATGTCATACATGGGGCGGCTGTACTTCCGGCGGCGGTCATGCTGGAGATGGCAAGGGCAGCCGGGGAGTCTGCTTGCGAGCAGAAGATACACTTAATTTCTTCTATTGTATGGAAGAAAGAGCTTCGCTTCACCGGGGAATCGAAGCAGGTGGCTATTCATCTCTCGGAGCGGGAAGCTGCTGTTCATTTTACGATAACGGAGCAGACTGACGACGGCCCTCAGACCGTATGCCAAGGCAAGCTGGAGCCGGATGTTGCTCCCCGGTCAGCCGCAAGGTACGAGAAAACCGCTTCTATTCTGGATAGATGCACCCGGTCGAGGCCGGTTGGGGAGCTGTATGCTTCCTTTGCGGAGAAGGGGATATGCTACGGCGCGGGCTATCAAGTAGTGAAGACACTCGCGTACAACGGGAATGAACTGCTGGCCCGGCTGGAGCTGCCGGACGGACAGGCAGGGCAGACCGGCGGAGAAGCCCCCTATTATGAGCTGCTGCCCCAGATGCTGGACGGGGCAATGCATGCTATGGGCGGCTTCGACGAGCTGTTCGAGGCGGATCATTCGTATGTGCCGTTTATGCTGGGGCAGCTGGAGCTTTATCGGCCTCTAGGCCGACAGTGCTGGACCCATATCCGTCTCCACCGCCCTAATGAAGCGGGTCATGGAATAATTAAGGCTGATATCGACGTATTTGACGAGCAGAGTGAATTATGTTTGAGCATGAAAGATTTTGTAATCAAAGCGATAACAACACCGGGGAAAACGGTTGTCAATATAACGGCGGAGCCGGAAGTGCTGTTTTTTGAAGGCCGCTGGAAGAGTAAGGAACTGCTCATATCGTCTCCTGCTGCAAACGTCAAGAACATAATGGTATTCGGCAGTGAGGAATACCGGGTGCCAGCAGGCGCTCTTGCGGAGCAGCGGGTCATAGTTGTCAAGCAGGGAACGTCATGGAGACAGCTGTCGGATACAATGTACGAAGTGGGCTGCGAATATGCGGATTACAGCAAACTTATGGACGTATTATTCGAACGCGGCTTCCGGCCTGACGGCATCCTGCATCTATGGACGCTGGATACCGGCATGTACCGCGACCCCTCTGTTCATATGGAAGCAGGCGTATACTCGTTGTATCTGTTAACCAAAGCATATATGCATGGGCCATATAGCTCGGAGACGGTGCGTCTGGTCTATGCATACTCCGGCGAGAACAACGATGCGTATCCCCACTACGCGGGAGTCAACGCCTTCCTTCGGACTGCGGCGGCAGAGAATCCGCGATTCCGCACCACAAGTGTCATGCTGGAGCCTGATCTGCTGCGGAAGGACTGGGCGGCCTGTTATGCCAGGCTGAGCAATGAATTGAATGAGGTGTCCGGGGATTCGGAGGTTATGTACTCCGGGCCTGGGCGGAGCGTTAAGGTTATGGAGTCCGTTGAACTGCGGCAAGTGCCGGAAGCCGGGCCAGTCTACCGTGGAACATACGTGATTACAGGCGGTCTTGGGGGCATTGGCTATCAATTGGCCTGCCGCATGCTGGCTGATCCCGGCTGCCGGGTCATCGTCATCGGGCGTTCCGAACTGGATGAAGTGCGAAAGCACAGGCTGCAACAATTACAGACATTTGCAGGCGAAGCCCATTACATCCAAGGGGATATCGCCAGCTATAGGGAGGCCAGAAGCGCTCTGCAGGAATGCCGGAAGCGTTATGGACCTATCCAGGGAGTGCTTCATTGTGCGGGGGTAACCCGTGATGCTTTATTGTTTCATAAGGAGCGCCATGATTTCGATGCCGTGCTGCAATCGAAGGTATGGGGCACCTTGAACCTTGATGAGTTGACTGCTTCCGATGATCTTGAGTTCTTTGTTCTGTTCTCGTCCATTTCGTCTGTGTTCGGTAATGCCGGTCAAAGCGATTATGCCTATGCCAACCGCTTTATGGACGAATTCGCAGCGGGAAGGGAGCAGAAGCGTCTCAACGGCTTAAGGTCCGGCAAAAGCTTGGCAGTGAATTGGCCCTTGTGGGCAGACGGAGGCCTGCAGCTGACGGAGGCGTACAAGAAGAAGCTGCGGATGGAGCTGGGGATGGCCGAGCTCGGCAGCCGAGCAGGAATAGCCGCCTTAGAACAGGCGCTGCAGTCTCCGTATCCGTGCCTTGCCGTTCTGGCCGGTGATCCCGAGCTTCTGTTGCAGCGGACAGCCAGCCGGCTCTTCATTCAACCGGGAGGGCGGGAGAAGCAGCTGCAACCGTACGCAGCTGCTTCGGCCGGGCCGCAAGACCGGCTCTCGGCGCTTCCTGGGGTGAAAGCGCCGGAAGATGACGCTGTCAAGCTCAAGCGGGTAGAAGAGCTGCTGATAGGCCTTGTGGCCACCGAGACCCGCCTGCCGGCCGGGAAGGTGCAGCCGCAGCGCAGCATGGATGAATACGGCTTGAATTCTTTAATGATTATGAATATGACGGGGGAGCTAATCAGTCAATTTGGAGCCTTGCCGCAGACGGTATTCTTCGAGCACCGCAATCTTAAGGAACTGGCGGTCTATTTAGTGAAGGCATACCCGGATCAGACGGCGAAGCTGTGCGGAGAAGCCGAGGACCTCGCCGTCAAGGAGCCTGAGCAGAAGACAGGAGAACGCTTTCTTCCGGAGGATGCAGCTGCAGGAGACCCGGCGGTCAAGGAGCAGGAGACTTCCCTGGCTGAATCTGCCGGGACAGGGAAGAACGGTGATAAGGATGAACGGATTGCCATTATCGGGATTAGCGGACGTTATCCGATGGCCCGGACCCTGGAAGACTATTGGAACAATCTGAAGTCGGGCAGGGATTGTATTGCCGAGATCCCGGCGGACCGCTGGGATCTGCACGCTTTCTTCGATCCGAACAAGGAAGCGAAGGGGAAGAGCTATACCAAATGGGGCGGTTTTCTGGACGGCATGGAGGAGTTCGATCCGCTTTTTTTCAATATATCGCCCAAGGAAGCGGAGCTGATGGACCCGCAGGAAAGGCTGTTTCTGGAATGTGCATGGGAAACGCTGGAAGACGCCGGTTATACGCGCAAAGCGTTGGATAAAGCCAAGGTAGGCGTATATGTGGGAGCGATGTGGAGCCAGTATCAGCTGTACGGCGCCTCAGGAGATGAACGGGAGAAACCGACCTCAAGCTTCTCCTCCATTGCCAACAGGGTATCGTACGTAATGGATTTTACAGGACCCAGCATGGCGGTAGATACTATGTGCTCCTCTTCGTTGACTGCGATCAAGCTTGCCTGCGACAGCCTTGCTCGCGGGGAGGCGGATTATGCGCTTGCCGGCGGAGTGAACGTGGCCTCGCATCCCAATAAATATATTTTGGTCAGCCAGGGCAAATTCGGCTCCACGGACGGAAGATGTCGCAGCTTCGGCGAAGGCGGAGACGGGTATGTGCCGGGTGAAGGCGTAGGGGCCGTGCTATTGAAGCCGCTGGCCCAAGCCGTCCGGGACGGAGATTCCATCTATGGCGTAATTGCGGGTACTTCGCTTAACCATGGGGGCAAAACCAACGGATATACCGTTCCGAGCCCGGTATCCCAGGCGGAGCTGCTGAGCCAGGCATTTCATGAGTCGGGAATTGACCCGCGCACGATCAGCTATCTCGAAGCCCACGGCACCGGAACCGCTCTGGGAGACCCTATTGAAATCGAGGGCATTAACAGGGCGTTCGCATCCTTTACGGAGGATAAAGGCTTCTGTGCCATAGGCTCAGTGAAGTCGAATGTGGGGCATCTTGAATCGGCGGCCGGGATTGCGGCACTGACGAAGGTGCTCTTGCAAATGCGCGAGCGGATGCTGGTACCGTCGCTGCACGCTGAACAGTTAAATCCAAGAATCGATTTCCGGAATTCTCCGGTCCGCGTTCAGCGCGAATGCAGTGAATGGAGACAGCCTGTCCGCACGGTGAACGGGAAGCAGGAGAGGTATCCGCGCCGGGCGGGAATCAGCTCCTTTGGAGCAGGGGGCTCCAACGCTTTCCTGGTCATAGAGGAATATGCAGAGGAGCAAGCCGTCTCCGGCAAAAGGTCAAGCGATAACAGACAGTCTGCTTCCATAGCGGTGCTCTCCGCCAGGACAAGGGAACGGCTGTCTGAGTATGCAGGTATCATGAAGGCATTTGTGGACATCCGGCGATTGCAGGAAGGAGCGGCGGCAGGCGCAGAGGAACCGGCTGCGGCTTATTCGCTGCTGGAGTACATCGAGGCGGTGACCGGAGGCGGACAGGAGCAGCTGGATGCAGGGGAAATGCTCGGAGATGTATTGGGCACTGCGGCCGACATCATGCAATTCGCATCCGGGATTAATCAGAGGTTCGGGGTTGAACTGAATCTGCACGATGTGGCAGGCGGTCTGACGGTCGGCGGCCTGGACAAGCTCATTGCGGATGCCAGAAGACAACGCGAAGGGGCGGCGGCAACCGCAGTTCTGCAACCGCTTCGGACAGGCGCCGGCGTTGCGGGCTGCTCGTTGCAGGATTTCGTCTATACGCTACAGACCGGCCGTGAACACTTTGAGGAGCGGCTGGCTATCATCTGCGAGGATTTTAATGAGCTGAGCGATCTGCTGGATGTGTATCTTCAAGGCGGCGATGCGCCGGGGCTATACTCCGGATGTGCAGCGGACAAGCTGCTGTTCGGGCAGGTTCCTGCACTTGACCTAGACCCTGAGCTTGTCGATCTAACGGCCAGGGACCGTCTGAATGATATTGCCAGAAGCTGGACGGAGGGCTCTGAAATTCCATGGAAAAAATTGTTTTCGAACTCGAAGCGCCGTCCGGTCCGGCTACCGACCTATCCCTTTAGCAGAGAACGTTACTGGGTAGAGACCCGCTGCACACTTCAGGCAACGGTGGAGGCGACAGCTGCCGACACTCTGCTGCCGTTTATAGATGCGAATGTATCCACCTTTGAAGGTCTGGCGTATACCAAGCTTTTCGACAGGGAGAATGCTCTGATCCAGGATCATATTGTGCAGGGAGCTGTTCTTGTTCCGGGTGCGGCCATGATCGAGATGGCCAGGTCGGCCGGCTCGCTGGCGAAGCCGGGGACAATCGTTGCAGGGCTGAAACATGCAATGTGGTTCTCGTCCCTTGATGTAACGGCCGGAAGCAAACAGGCGACGATCATGTTAACCCCGGACGGCAACCAAGCGAAGTATACCATTGTTACCGGCGTCCAGGGAGAGCAGACGGTTCACTTTAAAGGTACTCTATCCTATGGAAACGCTGCCCCCGGCAATCCGCTCGATCTTTCAATGATAAGAAAGCGGTGCCTGAACTTGATCTTCCCTGCCGAGCTTTATTCCGGCCTCCATGATCGGGGTCTTCAATACGGCCCCGGTTATCAGGTTATGGCGGAGCTGTATCACAATGAGGTTGAGGCACTGGGCCATATCCAGCTGCCGTCCGGAAGCCGGCAGTATGAAGGCGGCGGGGGCCATCCGGCGATATGGGATGGGGCACTGCATTCGGTTGCCGCTCTGGCATGGGGAGAATCGGCCGAACAAGCAGGGCTGCCGTTTGCCATTGAGGAAATTGCATTCTATGGCGCCCTGCCGAATGAGTGCTGGGTATACACCGTAAAGGGCAGCGCAGGATATGACATTACGATCTGCGATATGTCCGGGAACCGCTTGGCCCAGATGGACGGCTTCCGCTTGACCGGAACGCCTGGCCCCAAGAAGCAGGCGGAAGACAAGGGGCTTATGTATGTGCGGGAGCAATGGAAGCCGGTTAAACTGGCAATTCAAGTGCCATCCATGGAACGGAGCTTGCTTATCTTCGACGACGACAACGCAAGGTTCGAGCATATAAGGGATGAGCTGAGCAAGTCATACTCTACGATTGTGCGGGTGCGTCCGGGGACTGCATTCCGTAGAACGGAATCGGGGTTTGAGCTGAACCTGGAGGAGCAGGAGGGATACCTTAGACTTTTCCAATCCCTTCGGGAGTCCAGTCTCCGTGACTTCCAGATCATGTGGTTATGGAGCGAGACGAACGCCGTTGATGCTTCCGGCAGCTATAACGTGGACCATGTACACCGCTCGGCGCAGCGCCTGCTCTGCTTCACCAAAGCAATAGCCGGTGCGGGGGGGAGTGAACAAACGAAGATCCTGTTTGCTTACACGGGGCAGCATCCAGAATGGGAGAGCTCCTGCGCAGCCGCTTTTGTCAAAAGTGTCTGCCTGGAGAGCAAGCAGGCGGTCTATAGAACGGTCCGCGTGCATGACCGGCTGCAGGCTGCGGAGCTGGCTCAACTGCTGTATCGGGAAGTAAACGCCATTCAGCAATCCTTTGCGGAGATTGCGTATACCGGCGGTATACGGATGATGCGGCTGCTGGAGGAAGCGGATATCGGTCTTCGGCTGAATGCCGATATCCGCCAGCATGCCGGGTCGTCTCCCCGCAGTCATGCACAGGAGCGGCCGGTATATGTAATCACCGGCGGAGCAGGCGGGCTGGGCCTCGTCTTCGCCCGGTATTTGGCGTCCTTGCGTCCTTGCATCCTTGTGCTGGCCGGAAGGTCGGAGCTGAATTCGGAGAAGCAAGCGGTGCTGGAACAGCTTGGGGAGACAGCCGAGATATCGTATCTGAGCTGCGACTTGTCGGACGCTGCGGATACACGTCGACTCTTCCAGATCATCGGGCAGCGGTACGGGGCCGTTCACGGTGTGATCCACGCCGCCGGAGTCACCAGGGATTCATTGGTGAAAGGGAAGTCCGAAGCAGAATTGCAGGCTGTGCTTGCGCCCAAGGTAAACGGGATCTTCCATGTGGATGAAGTCACCAAGGAAGAACCGCTTGAATTTTTTGTGGCCTTCTCTTCTATAGCGGCGGTGGCGGGAAGCCGAGGACAGGCCGACTATGCGTTCGCCAACCGTTATATGGATGAGTACATGGAGCATAGGCAGCAGTTAACGAACATCGGCCGGCGCTCCGGTGTATCGTTATCCGTGAACTGGCCTCTGTGGCAGGAGGGCGGCATGGTGATGCCCGCTGCCGTAAGCGCCAGGATGGAAGAAGAGACCGGTCTGTCGTCTCTGCAGACCGACCGGGGAGTGCGGGCCTTTGAAGTGATGCTCGGTGCCGGTTATCCCCGGCTGACGGTGGCGGAAGGACGGCTGAACAAGGTGAGAGACTGGCTGTTCCCGCCGCAGGACCTACCTGCTGCCGAAGCTTCGAGGCTGGAGGCGGATGCGGCTGCCGGCCTCCCAGGTAGGGGGGATGATCCGGCCCCGGAGCAGGTTGCTGCATTTGTGAAAGAAATGATCTCCCGGACGACAAAGGTAGCGGTGGAACGCATCCGCGATACCGATACGTTTGACCGGTATGGTATGGATTCTGTCATGCTTATGGGGATGGGGCGTGAGCTAGGGGCTGTCATCGGTGCGGATGCCCAAACCGTATTCGTCGAATACAATTCGGTGCGGCAGATAAGCGGCTGGTTGCTGAGCAATCACCGGGAGCGGCTGGCAGCTTATTTCCGGAAGGATTGTGCCAATGCAGTTGCCTCGGCTCCTTCGACTCCTTGGACGCCTTCGACCCCGGCTCCTTCGGCCAACCCTCAGCAGGTGCGGCCGGGTGCCAAAGAGGTTGCTGTAATCGGGTTAAGCGGGAAGTACCCTGAGGCGGAGACGGCCGCTGAATTCTGGAGCAATCTGAGTACAGGGAAGGATTGCATCCGGGAGGTGCCCGCCGAGCGGTGGAACGGCGATTTGTATATGAATGCCGCTGCAGACCAGCGGCACATGCGCAGCAATGGCAAGTGGGGGGGATTCATTAAAGATGTGGATCGGTTCGATCCGCTCTTTTTTAACATTTCGCCCAAGGAAGCGGTCGGTATGGACCCGCAGGAGAGAATCATGCTGGAGACGGTCTGGCACGCGCTGGAGGATGCCGGCTACTCAAGAGCAAAATTGAACCGCTTGGAGAAGGAAGGGCGGCGGGTAGGCGTATTTATCGGGGCTATGACTCAGCCGTATCCTTGGGTTGCCAAGGATAAACAGGTCGGGGCCATTCTTTCCGGTGCTTCTTATTGGTCGATTGCCAATCGAATTTCGTATTATCTGGGCATTCAGGGACCGAGTATGGCCGTGGATACCGCTTGCTCCTCTTCGCTTGCGGCGCTGCATCTGGCGGTCAACAGCTTGCGGTTGGGAGAGTGCGCGATGGCTATTGTCGGAGGCGTGAACTTAAGCCTGCATCCTTACAAGTATATAGGCTTGTCCCAGGCCAAGCTGCTGGGAAGCCACAGCAGGAGTCTCAGCATGGGCGACGGAGACGGTTATCTTCCGGGTG
The DNA here is from genome assembly GCF_001909045.1 of Paenibacillus sp. P3E. NCBI lineage: Bacteria > Bacillati > Bacillota > Bacilli > Caryophanales > Paenibacillaceae > Paenibacillus > Paenibacillus sp. P3E. The sequence goes on from NZ_LVWH01000002.1 coordinate 85,885, forward strand.
AAGGAGCGGGTGTCGTCATATTGAAGCTCGCCGAACCGGCGGAAGCGGACCATGATCGAATTCTCTGCAGGATCAAGGGCAGCGCCGTTAACCATAGCGGCAGAACCAGTGCCTACAAGGTTCCTTCCGGTGACGCGCAGGCGGAGCTTATCCGCCTGGCGTTGGCCGATGCGGGAGCGGAGCCTGCCACGATTGGTTATGTCGAAACGGCAGCCAACGGATCGGCGGTCGGAGATGCAATCGAAATGGATGCGCTGAAGCTTGTTTTTCAAGATTGCAGCGCGGACAGTCATGTGTGTGCCGTCGGATCGGTCAAATCCAACATCGGGCATTTGGAGGCGGCCTCCGGGATGTCCCAATTGACCAAGGTCATTATGCAACTGGTGAACCGTAAGCTCGTTCCCTCGCTTCATGCGGACAGCTTGAACCCACGGATCGACCTGACGGGCACCGTTTTGCAGATTCAACGTGAAACGGCCGATTGGAGTAGGCTGCGGCAAGACGGCGACGATGGCTTCGGCCCGGAAATACCGTTGCGCGCAGTGATCCATGCTGTCGGTGCCGGTGGAACCAATGCGGCGCTCGTTGTAGAAGAGCATCTCCCCGCTCTGCAGGCAGAGCTGACACAAGAGCCGGAGACAGCAGGTCCCTTCCTGTTGTTAATGTCGGCCCGAAACGCGGAGAGACTTGGCCGGGTGGCCCGCAATTTGCTGGAGTATTTGACAAGCAGCGAATACGTCTCTATGAGGGACCTTGCCTATTCGCTGGCTCTGAGGGAGCCGATGGAAGAAAGGCTGGCCCTTGTTGTGCAGGATAAGCAGGCTGCCGTCGATGCGCTGGAGCGGGTGTTGGGCGGAAGCGCAGCCGGGACCGGAATATTTGCGGGGAGTGTAGAGGAGCCGGGTATCCAATCTCGCCTAAGTGCAACTGACGGGACTACGGCCAGGTTGTCCGTCTTTGCGGAGCGGTGGGTGCACGGCATTGAGTTGGTGCTTGACGATCTGTACCCGCCGGAGGAATGCTTCATGCTGCCTCTGCCGGGTTATCCCTTCGAACGGGAAAGCTATTGGGTCGCCAGCGACTTGACTGCAAAGCAACAGCTGGAACCAGCGGCAGAGGCTGCACCGGACCGGACTGCATCAAATCAGGCTGCACCAGACCAAGTTGCACCGGACCGTGAGGTTTCGAGCGAAATCAGGGACTATCTGACGGAGCTGCTTGCGGAACTGCTGGATTTGAAGGCGGAGCAGATTAAGCCGGACCAGCGGTTTGACAAATACGGCATGGATTCCCTGACTGCCAGCAGTATGGTAAAGGCTATCCGGCAATTTTTAGGGATAACGGTTACCCTGCCTGATTTGTTCGAGCACTACTCCATTGAGCGGCTCAGCGGCTTCTTAATGGAACACGGTGCTCCCCAGACCTGGGAATTGCCGGAGAACCTCTTCTCCGGTAAGGATGCTACAGAAGCGGAGCCGGAAGGCGAAGCATCCTTCGACTATTACCTGAACAACTTGATTTTATCGAGTATGGAAGATAACAAGCTTCAATTAGAAGAGGCGCTGGCTTTGAAGGATATCATAAAGTCTTTTGTTGAAAGCGGTGAAACGAATGATCGAAAGAGAGATATATCAAAAGTTTGCTGACGGCCGGTTGTCGCGGGAGGAAGCCCTCAAGCTGATAGCCGGAAGCCACCGGCGCAGATCTTCACGGACAGCTCTGTCTGCTGGACAAAAGGGAATGTGGGTTGAGCATATGCTATCGCCCGGCAGTTGGGCCTATCATACTCCCGGTGCCTTTAAAGTACATGCCGGATTTAACGAGAATCTTCTCTATAAAGCGCTGGAGTATATGCTTTCGGTTCATCCTTCCCTTCGAACGGTACTGCTGCGTGAGGAAGGGGAGTTCTTCCCGTACCAGGTGACCGACAGTGCAGTGCTTCCGGCGATCAGCCGGTTCGCTGCGGCCGGATTGGCTGAAGATGAGGTCAACCGCCTGCTCCGGGAAGACATTAAGCGGCCCTTTGATCTGGAAGCGGGACCGCTCTTTCGCGCAAGTCTGTATGATGTGTCGGATGAGTACTCCCTGTTGCTGTTTACGTTCCACCATATCATTCTGGACGGCCTTTCTTCGCAGCTGTTTCTGAGCGATTTGCAGACCTGCTATGCCTCCTTGAGCCAGGGGCGCACACCGGTACTGCAGGAACGGCGTGCAGATTTCACCGATTATGTTCATTACGAACAACGTTATCTCAACAGCGATAAGGCCGGCAGGGATCGCAGCTTTTGGCTGGACCGGCTGGCTGTGCCTGTACCTTCTTTGGAGCTGCCTGTAACCGGTATGCGCTCTGCCCCTTCTGCGGAAGGGGCGTCTTTTTTATTTTCGGCTCCGGAGTGGCTGGTTGCCGCCTTAAAGTCCGTACCGACATCCAAGCCGGTGACGCTGTTCTCTATAATGATGGCGGCTTATCAGCTCGTTCTTTCCCGGCTAGGCAATCAAACCGACATCTCCATCGGGACGCCGGTGGCCGGCAGACCGGAAGAGAGCTTCGATAATGTAATCGGCAATTTTATGAACATGGTTGTGATCCGCAATGATATCGATCCAGCCGATTCGCTGCTGGCCTTCATTGAGAAGGTTCACCGGACGGTGCTTGGATCCCTTGAACACAGCCAGTATCCGTACTATACATTGGCCCGCGAGCTCAATGACCAGCGTCCGTCGGGGGAACGTTTTTTGTTCCAGGCGGCGTTTTATTTTCAGAACGGCATTCAGGCAGCGGAGGATGGTATCTTCCTGGACTGTCTGCACCATATCCATCAGCTTGGGGAATTCGACCTGACGCTGGAAGTAATCGAGAAGGCTAACGGATGTCTGTTCCATCTGAAATACAATCCCGATGTGTATGCATTGGATACGGTGGAGACGTTGGCCCGCCACTATATCCGCGCGCTCGAAGCAATAGCCGGGCAAGGAGGTCTCCAGCTCTCCGGAGTTACACTGTTGTCCGAGGAAGAACGTCAGCTGCTGCTCTACGGCTGGAACGATACCGAGACGGCTTATCCGCGCGGCTTAACGTTTGTTGATCTGTTCTGTGAACAGGTCAAGCGCTCTCCCCATTCCGAAGCGGTACGCTTCCGGGAGGAAAGACTGACCTATCTGGAGCTGTTCTGGCGTGCCAAGACGCTTGCCCTCCATCTGCAGGCCAACGGAGTTGCGAAGGGGACCTTTGTAGGCATCTACCTGAACCGTTCCCTGGATTTGCTGGCGGCTTTGATTGGCGTGCAGATGGCTGGCGGTGTATACATTCCTCTGGACCCCTTATATCCAAAGGAACGGTTGGCCGATATGTTCGAGGAGAGCGCATTATCATATGTGCTGACACATTCTTCCGTCAAATCTGGCTTGCCGCAGTTTGCCGGCGCGGTGCTGTGCGTGGATGGAGCGGATGCACGGCAGGCTGCCTCTCCGGAGGAGCTGGAGCAGATAGCCCCTTTGGTATCCTTACAGCCGGACGACCCGGTATACACCATATTCACATCCGGTTCGACAGGAAAGCCCAAAGGAATTATAGTGAGCCACGTTGGACTGACCAACTTTCTGTGCTCCATGGCCCGGCAGCCCGGTTGTACGCCGGATGACAGACTGCTTGCCGTAACAACGGTCTGCTTCGATATTGCGGGACTGGAGTTGTATTTGCCGCTTATAGTTGGTGCCCAATTGGAAATAGCCCCGGAGGACATGCAGAAGGATGGCATCCTTCTGCTGGACAAGCTGGCGGAAGGCAGAATCACCATGATGCAGGCGACCCCTGCAACATGGCAAATGCTGCTTGTGGCCGGCTGGGATTCCCCCCTGCGGATCAAAATGCTGTGCGGCGGCGAAGCTCTGTCCAGGGAGTTGGCAGATCAGCTGTTGCCGCTGGGCAACGGGCTCTGGAACCTGTACGGCCCGACGGAGACTACGATATGGTCCTCTGTCAGCAAAGTGGAAAGTGCAGGCCGAATCAGCATTGGCCGGCCCATTGCGAACACGCAATTCTATGTGCTGGACGCATCGCTCCAGCCTGTGCCTGCCGGTGTCACGGGAGAGCTGTATATCGGCGGAGACGGGGTCGCCATCGGCTATTTGAACCGGGAGGAGGAAACGAAGCGCCGCTTTTTGCCTGACCCATTTCATCCGGATCGATCCTCAAGAATGTACAAGACCGGGGATTTGGCCCGTTACATGCTGGATGGCACCGTGGATTATCTTGGGCGGGCGGATTTTCAGGTCAAAATTCGGGGGTTCCGCATAGAACTGGGCGAAATCGAGAATGTGCTGCATAAGACCGGAGGCATTGCCGAAGCGGTTGTGGTGGCGCGGGACGAAGGAAATGACAAGCAGCTGACGGCATTCCTTGTTCCTCAGCATACGGACAGGATGCCGGATGTGCTGGATCTGCAAAGACAAGTCCGGCTTGTTTTACCGGAGTATATGGTTCCTTCCCGGATCATGTATGTATCCGGTTATCCTCTGACCTTAAACCGCAAGGTGGACCGGAAGCAGCTGGCGTCCGCCGGGACGGAGCAGATTGCGCATTTGTTCGGCCTGGCCGGTTCTGTCCCGATGGACGAGCAGAGCGGGCCGGAGAAGCAACAGTTACATACCTCCGGCAGCTCGGCCCTGGATCTGCAGCCATTGGTTGAGAATGAACTGGTCCGCCTTGCCGGGATAATAAAAGCGTTGCCCGTTGGGGCGAACCTGCTGACGAACCTGGGCCAGATGGGATTTGACTCCATCTCCTTTACGGCTCTGGCAGCGCTTATCAACAAGCATTACGGCGTGAAGACGAATCCGACGCTCTTCTACAGCTATTCGACGATCCGGGACTTTGCCGGTTATTTGACGGCTGCATACCCTGGCGAAATGGCTTCCCATCACGGTGGGCAGCTTACAGATGAGCAGCGGCACGCCCAATTTCCGGCTCACGAGGCCCGGAGAGCGACGAATGAGCGGGCCGGCAGCGTGGAGGGGGAAGGCCCGGCGGCTAATGCCGGGGATATTGCCATTGTCGGCATGAGCGGCAAGCTGCCGGGTTCGGTAAATCTGGAGCAGTTCTGGCAGCAGATTGTCGCCGAACGGGATTTGATTACGGAAATTCCGGCAGACCGTTGGGACTGGAAGCAGTATTACGATGAAACCAATGAAGATCCGAACAAGTCCGTGTCCAAGTGGGGCGGATTTATTCCAGATGTCGATAAATTCGATGCTTCCTTCTTCGGAATATCACCACGGGAGGCGCAACTGATGGACCCGCAGCAGCGGATCATGCTGGAGACCGTCTGGGCAGCCTTTGAGGATGCCGGCTATAGACCTTCCATGCTCTCCGGCTCCAAAACAGGCGTATTTGTCGGAGCGACCAGCTCCGACTATGCCGAAATTCTCATGAGGGAGTCGGATATTGACCCGCATACATTATCGGGCATTGTTACAGCCGTCATCCCGAACCGCATCTCTTATTTCTATAACTTGAAAGGTCCGAGCGAACTGACCGATACGGCATGCTCCAGTTCGTTGGTGAGCGTTAACCGGGCAGTGGAGGCGATCCGCAGCGGTGCCTGCGATATGGCGCTGGCGGGCGGTGTCAATCTGATCTTGAGCCCGTTCGCCCACATTGCGCTGAGCAAGATCAATATGTTGAGCGGGGACGGACGGTGCAAGGCGTTTGATTCCTCGGCTAACGGTTATGTGCGCGGAGAAGGTTGTGCGGTTGTGTTCCTGAAGCGTATGTCGCAGGCGTTGGCCGACGGTGACCACATCTATGCGGTCATCAAGGGAACGGCGGTCAATCATGGCGGCAAGACCAACTCGCTGACTGCACCCAACAGCAATGCCCAGCAGGAATTGATTGTATCGGCCTTCCATGATGCCGGCTTTGATCCGGCAACCATCGGTTATCTGGAAGCTCACGGAACGGGAACCGCACTGGGCGATCCGATCGAAGTCAACGGAATGACGGCGGCGCTGCACCAGCTCTACCGGGAATGGGACCGGCCTGCCCCCCAAGCATCCCATTGCGGCATAGGCTCGGTCAAAACAAACATCGGACATTTGGAAGCGATGGCCGGAGTGGCCGGGCTAATCAAGGTAGTTCTGGCCTTGCATCACAAGCAGCTTCCGGGCAATCTGCATCTTCGGGAGGTTAATCCCTATCTTTCACTGGAAGGAAGCCCGTTGTATCTTGTGGGCCAGACCAGACAGTGGGAGCGCCTTAAAGACGGGGCAGGCAATGACATCCCGCTGCGGGGTGGTGTCAGTTCCTTCGGGTTCGGCGGAACCAACGCCCATGTGTTGCTGGAAGAGTATGTAAGTGGACCGGCAGCAGCGCAACCGGCACAGGGCGGAGCACCGATTATCATCGTGCTGTCTGCCAAGGGAACGACTGAATTGAAACGGCAAGCGGAGAATCTGGTCCGGTATCTGGACGAGATGCAGGCGAGCGGGTCAACGATTCCACTTGAGAAGATCGCCTATACGCTGCAGACGGGCCGGGAACCGCTGCAGGAGCGGCTTGCTGTGGTCGTATCGGATGCCGCTGAATTACTGGACAAGCTTGGTCTGTATTTGCAGGGAGAAGATCCGGTGCCGAACCTGTATGCATCGGCATACAGCGAAGGTCTGGAAGCGGTGCTGGACGACGGGGATTTGGCCGAGATTCTGGACAGGCTTGCATCTCAAGGCCATTGGGACAAGATCGCACGGCTATGGCTGAAGGGCTTCGAACCTAATTGGAGACGGTGGTATGTCGGGGATGGGCCGGGCAGAATTTCGTTGCCGACCTACCCGTTTCTCCGAGAATCCCACTGGGTGCCGGTACGAAACCGGAAACCGCAATACGGAACATCCTCCGGCAGCAAGGCAACCTTAACGGCTATGCTGGACCATATCGCGCCCGCACAAAGTTTGGGGGAGGGGCTGGTGTTCCGCAAAGTCTGGAGCGCTTCCCACCCGATTGTTCGTGACCACATGGTGAACGGAAAATCAGTGTTTCCGGGAACGGGATATGTGGAAATGGTCGTTGAAGCCACAGGTATGCTCGGAGATGCGCAAACATGGCGCATATCAGACATCGTGTGGCTGCAGCAACTAACCGTGGAGGAGGCAGCACTGGCAGAAGTGCATCTTTCGGTGCAGAAGGATGGCGATGCCTTCCGGTTCGAGATCGAGAGCACCGGTCCCGATGTAAGCGGGAGCAGGCTGCATGCCAGTGGCAGCGTGTCCAGCGACAGCGGGACTGCTCACCAGGCTAAGGCTGAATTTGTGAATGTAAGTGAGATTATTGCCCGTTGTCCGCAGTACATGGACAAGCAGCGATTTTACTCGCAGATGGCAGCAGGCAGCGGCATTGTATACGGCCCCTTCTTCCAGGCTATGGAAGAGGTATGGCACAGTGCGAAGGAAGTGCTGGGACGGATTAAGCTGTCGGATGAAGCTTATGCGGAACTGGGCAGCTATACGGCCCATCCGGTATTACTGGATTGTGTGCTGCAATCTATGGGCTGCCTGTTTGATCAGAATACGGAGAAGGGAGTAGCCAAGCTGCCATTCTCCGCAGAGCAGATTCATATTATGGAGCCGCTGCGCTCCCGCGAGTATTACGTCTATGCCGTCCAAGCAGGTAAGGATGTCCACAATCTGGCGCTCCTTGATATGCAGGGCAAATTATGCGTAGCCTTCCACAACCTTGCTTCCCGCGAAATCAAAAAAGCGGAGGAACACAGTCTATATGTTCCGCAGTGGGTGATGGGCAGTTATAGTGAACGCCGGAGCGGTACGCCGATGAAGAGCGGGCGTGTGCTTCTTATCTCCGGAGAGCAAGAGGTTCCGGGCATTAGCGGTTTCACCCAGGCACTGCGGAACAAGATGCCGGATTGTCTGGAAATCCGAGTGGCGGAAGCAACCTCTATGGAGGAAGGACGCAGTTGGACCGTTGCCTATAACGATGAGGCGTCTTATCGGAGAACGGTGGAGGAGAACGGTATTGCCGAAGTCTATTTCCTTGGCGGACTTAGTGACAGCCCGGTCCCAACCGGCGAGATCGCCGATTGGGAAGCAAGGCAAAGCTGCGGGGTTGTGGCGCTGTTCCATCTGGTTAAGGCCGTTGGTCACATCCGGGGTATCCGGCTCACTGTTGTAACGAACGGTATCTTCGAGGTTCTGCCCGGCGAGTCAACGAATCCGGTACACGCTGCCATAAGCGGTTTCTTAAAAAGCGCAGCACTGGAGTACCCCGGCCTGTCCCTGCTGCTGGCGGATCTTCCGCAGCAGGGCTGTCTGAATGCGACAGCAAGCAGCGAGACTGCACATGCGTTTCTGGAAGCAGCAGCGTCGGGGGCAGCGGGAGAGCTTGCCGTTCGCCGCGGCAAGCTGTATACCCGCAGGATCATCGGCCTTGATCTTCCGTCCGGCGACGGCCTCGCTTTCCGGAACCGGGGAGTATACTGGATTGCCGGCGCGGGCGGAATCGGTTGGGAACTGGGGCTGCACCTGGGCAGAACGGTCCAGGCCCGGCTGATTCTGACGGGACGCAGCCGGTTGACGGAAGAGATGGAGCAGAAGCTTGCCGATATCCGCCGGGCGGGGGGAGAGGCTGTCTACATTCAGGCCGATCTTACCGATCCGTCCGCTCTCACAGCGGCAATAGAACAGGCCCGTGTGTTATACGGCTCCATCCATGGAGTGTTCCATTCGGCAATGGTGCTTCAAGATATGAGAATTGAGAACATGAACGAGGATCACCTGATAAGTGTTCTTGCTCCGAAGCTGACAGGTTCTGTTGCTCTGGGCGAAGCCTGTATGGATGTTCCGCTGGATTTTATGGTCTTGTTCTCTTCCACGAATTCGCTTCTGGGCAATCAAGGCCAGAGCAATTACAGTGCGGCTAGTTCCTTTCAGGACGCGTTCTCGATCTGGCTGGGCGCCAAGACCGCTTATCCGGTGAAGGTAATCAATTGGAGCTTCTGGGGCAATGTCGGGGCCGTGGCATCGGATGGATACCGCAGTTTGCTCACGGAAGCCGGTCTGCTTCCCATTGATACGGCTGAGGGTATGAAGACGATCGGCAGAGCGCTGGCTCAGCCGGTCCCGCAGGTGCTGATGTTCAAAGCCAAACCATCTCTAATCCATAAGCTGGGATTCGATAATAACATCCGTGCCAAGGTATATCCTGCCCGGCTGCCGTCCGTGATTCAGGAGATCAGCTTGGATTCGGGATCACGCAAGCACGGGATGGAGCAGATAGATTTCTTGAAAAACGGATTTAAGGAGCTGGAACGATTCGGCCTGCTGGCCCTGTGGCTGTACTTCAGGGAGAGTCTGTTTCCGGCAGCGGGTGAACGCTACGGTAGACAGGAGCTGCTGAAGGCCCTTGGCATTGTGCCAAAGTATGAGCAGCTGTTCGACGCATTGCTGGATATGCTCGAACGGGGCGGCTTAATGGTCAGGGACGGGGATGAGGTCGTTGTCTCCTCCTTGGCGGAGGATGAACAATTCCGGGTTGCCGCCGGCAATCTGATAGCGCTCAAGACTTCGCTTGAGCAGGCCTACCCGACGCTGGCACCGTACTTTCATTTGACCTGGCAATGTGTGGCCCACTACACGGAAGTGCTCAGCGGCCGGAAGGATTATGTCGAGATTATGTTCCCCGGCGGCTCTAAGGAACTGGTCCAGAACATTTACCGGGGCAACCTGATTATTGATTATTACAACGGGCTGGTTGCCGATGCAGTCTGCAGCTATATCCGTAAGCGAAGAGATGTCGGAGACGGCTCACCGGTCCGAATTCTGGAGATCGGAGCGGGTACAGGCGGCACGAGCACCATTGTCCTGGACCGGCTGGATCGGCTGGACGGGCCGCGCGGCCCGATCGAATATGTATATTCGGACATTTCGGCAAGCTTCACGGCCTATGGTGAAGAGACTTACGGCGGCCGGTACAGCGATGTTCGCTTTCAGGTCCTCGACATCGAGAAGGAGCCTGGCGGCCAGGGATTCACAGCGGACAGCTTCGATGTCATTCTGGCAACGAATGTGCTGCATGCGACGGGATCGGTGGAGCGGACGCTGCGGAATATGAAGGGTCTGCTCAAAAACAAGGGCATCGTTGTGATCAACGAGATTACCAAATTCCAGAATTTCTCCACCTTGACCTTCGGTCTGACGGGAGGATGGTGGAATTTCACCGATTCGGGGCGGATCAAGGGCTCCCCGCTGTTAAGCGCCGAAGCCTGGGAAGAATGCTTGAACCGCAACGGATATACTCATGTCAGTATTTACGGGCTGGCTGACGTTGACGGGGTAAACGATCAATCCGTCATCCTGGCGGAAGGAAACGGCGTGTTCATTAATGAAGGGGCGGAGCAGCCTGCGGCAGAGCAGGCATTGGCGGAGAGCCCCCCGGTTGTGAAGAATCAACCGAAGCCTGCTTCGCTGCCGGGAACCATGTCCCCAAGCCCGGCAGCGGGTGCGGTTACGGTCACCGGTAACGGGATGACGGACGAGCAACTCTACCATTGCGCCTGCCAATATATTAAACAGCTGCTGTCCCGCAAACTGAAAATTGATACTGACAAAATCGGGGAGCAGACGTTATTTGATAAGCTTGGTGTCGATTCTCTCATTATTATCGAGTTGAACAAGGAGCTGGCGAAGGATTTCGGCAAGCTTCCGTCCACGCTGTTCTTTGAGCATGTTACCGTAGAAGCGCTGGCTGTCTACTTGGCAAGGGAGCATAGGGCGAAGATGACGGAAAGGTTCGGCGTGAAGCCTGGTCCACAGACCCCGTCCCCGGTCGGTTCGTTGTTTGCTCCGAAGAACGAGCAACCAGCCGGAATGATGGAGACAGCTCCTGCAGCTGCCACGGAGATGCATGCAACAGCGGTGTCCGACGCCAATGAAATGTCTTCAACAGCGGTGTCCGACGCCAGTGAAACGCCTTCAACAGCGGTGTCCAATGCCACTGACATTGCCATCATCGGTGTATCAGGCCGTTATCCCTTAGCCGAAACGCTGGACGAGTTCTGGGACAATCTGAAGCAGGGGCGCAACTGTGTTACAGAGGTGCCGGGGGACCGTTGGGACTGGGAGCGTTATTATGATCCCGATAACCGTGAGCAAGGAAAAGGAAGCAGCAAATGGGGCGGATTTATCCGGGATGTGGACAAGTTCGATGCAGCGCTGTTTCATATTCCGGACGACCATGCCAGAGAGATGGACCCTCAGGAAAGACTGTTCCTGGAAACGACCTGGTCGCTCCTTGAGGATGCCGGCTATCCGGGACAGAAGCTGGCGGACAAGGGCGATAAAGTTGGGGTATTCGTCGGTGCGATGTACGGCGCTTACGGACAGCTTGCGACCAGTGCATGGGAGAAGGGCACGGCGACCAACGCCCAATCGGCTTACTGGATTATTGCCAACCGGACCTCTCATTTCTTCAACTTTACCGGTCCCAGCATCGCGGTCGATACGGCCTGTTCTTCTTCGCTGACAGCCATTCACTATGCCTGCGCAAGCCTGGTGAACGGAGACTGCAATGTGGCGGTAGCCGGCGGGATCAATCTCATTCTGCATCCGAGACAGCATGTACGTCTGGCCAACCTGAACAATCTGGCCGGATCGGATCGGAACCGCTCCTTCGGCGAAGGGGCCGACGGTTTTGTCGAGGGCGAAGGCATCGGGGCCATTCTGTTGAAGCCGCTGAATCAGGCAGTCCGCGACAACGACTATATCTATGGAGTGATCAAAGGTACGGCCATCAACAGCGGTGGGCAATCGAGCAGCTTCACCACGCCGAGTCTAAGTGCTCAGACAGAGGTGGTGGAGCAAGCATTACGGCGGTCCGGCGTAGATCCGGAGAGTATCAGCTATGTGGACGCTCATGCGACCGGAACGGCCTTGGGAGATCCGATCGAAGTTCGGGCACTGAGCATCGCGTATTCCAGATTCACCTCCAAGAAAAGCTATTGCTCTATCGGATCCGTCAAATCCAATATCGGCCATCTGGAGGCGTCATCGGGCATATCCGCAATGACCAAGGTGCTGCTGCAGATGAGATACGGCAAGCTTGCACCGAGCATCCACACCGACAGGATCAACCCGTACATTGCATTCGAGGGTTCACCGTTCTATCTGCAGCGGGAGCTGACGGAATGGAACCGTCCGGTAATTCTGGAGAACGGGGAGCGGAAGACTCTTCCGCGCAGAGCGGGAATCAGCTCCTTCGGGGCGGGCGGCTCCAATGCGCATGTCATTGTGGAGGAATACAGGAAGGAAGCTGTGGCAGCGTACAGTACAGAACCGGTGCTCATTGTGTTGTCGGCTCGCCAAGAGAGCAGTCTGCTGGCGTATGCGGAAGCACTTCAGCGGTTTATTACGCGACGGCTGACGCCGGAAGCGGAAGAAGTCTTGTCGCTGGAGCGGATTGCTTACACACTGCAGACGGGCCGCGCGGAGATGAAGGAACGGCTTGCCTTTGTTGCGGCTGATCTGACGGAGTTGACCGGGAAGCTGGCCTTGATTGGCAGAGGAGAACCGGTGCAAGGCCTGTTCAGAGGCAGTGCGGGCCAACCCTCCGAAAGAGAAGCGCCGGCTGACATAAGCCTGGAAACAATGGCCTCGCATTGGGTGGCAGGCGGACAGGTAAGCTGGGAAGCGTTGTATCGGAATAGCCGGAAGCCGGACCGTCTGCCGCTCCCGACCTACTGCTTTGACCGTCAGCGATACTGGCTGGCGGATGGCTGGGCGCTGGATGAAGTGCCGGACCGTCCCGCTTATACGGCGACCTACCATTACAACGAGCCTTACTTGAGGGATCATTTGTCTATGGGCAGACGCACCTTGTTGGGGGTGACTTACTGTAGCCTGGCCTACGAAGCATTCAGGCACTCCACGCCGGATGCTCCAGGGTTGCAGATCCGGGGCATGCTTTTTCAGGAGCCGGTTGAAGTGCCGGAGGGTGAACAGGTTGAAATAACGTCCCGTATCGCTGCGGAGGACGGTAAGCTGTATGCGGACAGTCTGTTTCAATATAACGGATCGGGACCGCAGCGTCTGGCATCGCGGGGAGAAGTGGTTGCCGATGTTGTTGCAAGAAGTCGGAGCATTACGATTCCATCCTTCTCGGAGCATGAGGCGCTGCCGGGCTCTTCGTTGTATGAAGCCAAGCCGGGGGTATACGGACCATCGCTCTTTACCGTCAGAACAATTATCGTCTCCCATGCGGCCAGAACGGTATGGGGACAGCTGGCGCTCACGGCTGAGATGAGACAGGATCAGCGGGCATATGCAGTTCATCCGGCCTTGCTGGATGGTGCGGTTCTGTGCCGCCTTGCATTGCTGCCTCATGGAGAGAAGGATGCGCTGATTCCGCTGATGGTCAAGCAGATGTATATCTTCGGCGCTTTGCCGGATGAGTGCTTTTGCCAGGTGCGGGAAGTGAGGACGAATGCGGAGCTGTGGGAAGGCGATATTGAATGGGCGGATGCCGACGGACAGGTTCTTGTGGCGATGAAGGGCTTTGTCTGCAAAAGAATAAGACCGGACAAGAATCTGCCGGAAGGCCCGGCAAACGGGAGGAGCATAAGCGGTACCATGAAACAGCATACATTGACCCCGGATAAGCTTTTGGCGGAGGTACAAATGTACTTGACCGGTAAAATCGCCGGCTTGCTTCAGGAGAACCCGTCTGAAATGGATACGGCCTGCCACTTTATGTCCATGGGCATCGAATCGGGAGATTTAATCGCACTGGCCCAGGAGCTGCAAAGCAAGCTGGACCTTCCGGTTTACCCGACCTTGTTCTTTGAATATCCGAATATAGAAGAATTGGCAGTGTACTTGACCAGGGAGCATGGAGACAAGCTCACCGTCTTGCTGCCATTCGGGCAGGAGCTTGAACGGATTCATCCTGCCACAGCAGCACAGCCGGAGGCCGAAGCAGCCGGAGCGAGAGAGGATAGCGGCTCTGCTGTAGCCGATTCCGAATCTTCTTCCCCGGCCGATGAACCGGTTGCGATTATCGGCATCAGCGGCTACATGCCTCAATCGGACAATCTGACTGATTTCTGGAACAAGCTTGTCCGCATGGATAGCATGGTGACGGAGATCCCGCCGGACCGCTGGGATTGGCGCGATCATTTTAAGGAGTCGCCGGAGGACAGGGATAAGACCAAGGTAATCTGGGGCGGCTTCATGAAGGATGTGGACAAGTTCGATCCCGGATTCTTCGGGATGTCTCCCAGGGAAGCCAGTCTGATGGACCCCCAGCAGCGGCTCAGCCTGGAGCTGGTCTGGAGTGCAATCGAGGATGCGGGCTATAACCCCAGTGAATTGTCGGGCAGCCGGACCAGCGTTTTTATCGGGGTAGCCGGACACGATTACAGCGACGTTCTGGCAGAGGGAAGGACTGAGAGCCGGGCCCAGGCTTTAACCGGCAATGCCCACAATGTATTGACCGGTCGCATCTCGTACCTGCTGAATTTACACGGGCCGAGCGAGCCGATAGACACGGCATGCTCAAGCTCACTGGTTGCCGTTCACCGGGCGGTGGAGAGTCTGCGCAGCGGCGACTGCGAGCTGGCGATTGCCGGAGGGGTTAATGTCATTACCAGCCCATCGCTCTACATTTCCTTCGACAACGTAGGCATTCTCAGTCAGGACGGAACATGCAGAACCTTCGATCAAGCCGCAGAAGGTACAGTCCGGGGAGAAGGCGCGGGCATCCTCCTGCTGAAGCCGCTTAGCCGGGCAATCCGCGACGGTGACCGGATCTACGGGCTTGTCCGCGGTTCGGCGATCAATCATGGCGGACGCTCAAGCTCGCTGACGGCCCCCAATCCGAACGCCCAGGCAGATGTAGTCTCGATGGCGCACCGCAAGGCGAAGCTGGACCCGGCGACCATCGGCTATGTGGAGGCCCATGGCACCGGCACGAAGCTCGGAGATCCGGTCGAGGTCAACGGCTTGAAGCGGGCCTTCAAGCAGCTGTATGAAGACTGGGGGCATGATGCCAGGGCAGCGGCCAAACATTGCGCCGTCGGTGCCCTGAAGCCGAACATCGGACATTTGGAGACGGCATCCGGCATTGCTGGGATGATTAAGATCCTGCTGGCGATGAAGCATCAGACCTTGCCGGGATTGGCCAATTACAGCGTAAGGAATCCTTATATTCAGCTGGATGACAGCCCCTTGTACTTGGTGGAGAAGACACAGCCATGGGCCCGCTTGAAGGATTCGGATGGACAGGAGCTTCCTTACCGGGCAGGCATCAGCGCCTTCGGCTTCAGCGGTGTGAATGCCCATGTTGTGCTTGAAGAATTCGTGCCTGAACCGGGAACAACGGCACCTGCAGCGGAAGAGGACGGTGAGCAACTGATCGTATTATCCGCCCGGAGTGAAGACCGTCTTTTGGCTTACGCCGCTTCCCTCCATGCCTTCCTTATCGGCAGTATGGATTCGGCGGAACCGGCGGCAACTGAACGGGAGGACAGTCGCCTCATGGATGAGGTGAAGCGTCTACTGGCAGATGGCCTGAACGTCTCGCCGGAGGATCTGGAGGAAGACATGACGCTGGCCGAATGCGGATTGGACCCCATTACGATAGACGGCTTCCTCCGGAAGCTTGAAGCCAGATATGGATCACAGGTGCTTGAGCAGGATACTGTGCTTGAGCACAGTCTGAAGCAGCTTTCGGCTATAGTCCGGTTCTCCGGCACCGCAACAAGGCCGGAGAACGGCCGGACCTCCGGCCCGCTTTCTCTTCGGGATGTGGCCTACACCTTGCAAACGGGAAGAGAGGCCATGGAAGAACGGCTTGCCTTGATTGTCAACTCCGTCGATGAGCTTGCAAGCAAGCTGGAGCTTATTGCCGAGGGAGGATCGGTGGCAGGCAGAATCTACAGGGACAGCTGCAAGCAGCCGGGGCAAACCGCCGATTGGCGGACCGAGGATGGCTTGGATCAGCTTGCCCGGTCCTGGACGGCGGGCGGCACCTATGACTGGAGAAGGTTGTATGCGAATCCAAGTCCGCGCAAAGTTTCGCTGCCCGCCTACCCCTTTGCCCGCAAGCGGTACTGGGTGAACAGAAGCGAGCGCGGGCTTAACGAGCAGCGGGCAGAGCATAGCCGCCTGGGCGCCTTGCTTGATTCCAACCTGTCTACTTTCGGGGATCAGCTTTACCGAAAAGTGTATGATCCATCCGAGTTCTATTTGAAGGATCATATTGTGAACCAGCGGATGATTCTTCCGGGTGTCGTCTATCTGGAAATGGCCCGTTCGGCCGGGGCCTTATCGAGTCCCGGACAGAAGGTAACCGGGCTTAGAAATGTTGTGTGGACCCAGCCATTGGAATTGACCGGCGAACCGAAGGAAACCGGCATCAGGCTGCGGAAAACAGACAAGGCTGCCGAATATGAGATTGTATCCGAGCAAGGGGCCGTATACTCCCAGGGGGAAGTTGCATATGATGCGTACCCGGAAGTAACCGGCGGGTCGGTGGCCATTGAGCAGGTTCTTGCCCGGTGTACTGAAAAGGTCGAGCATCCGAGGCTCTACTCCCTGTTTGAAGCAGCGGGCTTCCGCTACGGGCCCAGCTTCAAGCCGGTTCATGGCTTGAGCTGCAACCGGACGGAAGCCTTGTCCCGGATTTCCGTCCCTGAGCCGCTGAGAGAGAGTATGGACGACTTCTTGCTGCATCCGGTGCTGCTGGAGGGTGCCTTGCAAACGGCCGGATTTCTGGTGCATCACGGACTGGAAACGGCCTCCCCATACATTCCGTTTGCGCTGGGCAGCCTGGAGATACACAGCAGACTTACGCCGGATTGCTGGGCTTATGCCGCCTTTGCGCCGGAACAGGAGAGCGGCGGTGTAAGAAAGCTGGAGGTGGCTATTGTGGATGAGTCCGGCAGGGTGTTAATCCGAATGAAGGATTATATGGTACGGCCGTTATCGAAGGACAAGCCGTCAGTGCGGACATCGCCGGTAGCTGATGTCCCGGTGGCTCAAGCCGAGGAGCGGAATACAGATGCGCTGCTTGCTTACCTGTGTGAGGAGCTGACCGGCATTCTGGCCGGGATGGTGAATATTCCGGCTGCGGACATATCCGCGACCCGTGACTGGAGCCAGTATGGCATCGAATCGATTCTGTTGACGGAGCTCTCCGGTTTGATTAATGCCAGACTGCATCTGGAGACCACACCCGCTCTTTTCTTCGAGGTGAACGATTTGACTGTCGATAATGTAGCCGGTCATCTGCTCGCCAAGAAGAGGGGAGCACTAGAAGAGCGTCTCAAGGAAAGTGAGCTGCAGCAGATCCGTCAGGAGCATGAACTATCGCGGCTAACCGTTGCAACAGCCTCCTCTCCGGAATACGCCGGCGAAACCGTTCTTTCCTCCGTAAGTGATGAAGGGGGAGCAGAACCGATAGCGATTATTGGCATCGGCGGAAGAATGCCGCAGTCAGACAATCTCGATGCGTTCTGGGAGCATTTACGGGAAGGGCGCGACCTGATTACGGAAATCCCTCCGGACCGGTTCGATTGGCGGGACTACTATGGCGACCCCCGGAAAGAAGCCAACAAGACGAACAGCAGATGGGGAGGGTTTTTAGAGGAGGTCGATAAGTTTGACGCGGCTTTCTTCAATTTAACCCCTGCCGAAGCCAAGTACATGGACCCGCAGCAGCGGCTCTTTTTTGAGACCGTATGGGAGACGATCGAGGATGCGGGGTATAAGCCCCGCAATCTGTCCGGCAGCCGGACCGGTGTATATGTGGGGGTGTCCAACGGGGACTATTCGGAGGTTCTGGCCCAAAGTCCGGTGGATGCCTTGACGATGACGGGGAACAATCATCCGATGATTCCGAATAAAATCTCCTATCATTTTGGCTTCACTGGACCGAGTGAGCCGATCGACACGTTATGCTCCAGTTCGCTTGTGGCGATTCACCGGGCAGTGGAGGATATCCGCAGCGGCCGCTGTGATCTGGCCATTGCCGGCGGGATCAACGTTATCCTGAGTCCCAAGCTGTACATCAGCTACAGCAATGCGGATATGCTCAGCCCGGACGGCCGCTGCAAAACATTTGCCAAGGACGCCAACGGCTTTGTCCGGGGGGAAGGAGTCGGAGCGCTCCTGCTTAAGACGCTCAGCCGGGCGGAGGCAGAGGGTGACCGGATCTATGCGGTAATTCGGGGAAATGCGGTTAACCATTGCGGGCGCTCCAAATCCCTGACTTCACCGAACCCGCTGGCCCAAGCCGAAGTGATTAAAGCCGCTTACGGTAAGGCGGCCATAGATCCGTCTACGGTTACGTATATTGAAACGCATGGCACCGGCACCCCGCTGGGCGACCCTGTAGAGATTAACGCGCTCAAGCTGGCTTTTGAAGAGCTGTATGACCAATGGGGCATTCGTCCTGGAGAAGTTCCGCATTGCGGACTGGGCTCGGTCAAAACAAACATAGGACATCTTGAATCTGGGGCGGGCATAGCGGGGGTACTGAAAATTCTGCTTGCCCTTAAACATAAGACCCTTCCGGCAAGCCTTCATGTGAAGGAGATAAATCCGTATATTGATGTGAAGCATAGTCCGTTCTATATCCTGGAGCAGAGCCGGCCCTGGAGCCGGCTCCGGGACGGAGAGGGGCACCCGGTTCCCCGCAGAGCGGGAGTCAGCTCATTTGGAGCAGGCGGGGTAAATGCCCATCTGGTCTTTGAGGAATATGTGAAGCAAGAGGCGCCCAAGTCTGCAGACATCTCCCGCTCCGGGACTGCCGGCAGCCAGATCTTCGTTCTGTCCGCGAGGAACGAAGAGCGGCTCCTTGCCTACGCCGAGCGGGTGCTGCAGGAGCTTGGACGGACAGAAGCGGATTTGGAGGATATTGCTTTTACGTCCCAGACGGCAAGGGAAGAGCTGGAGGTGCGCTTCTCCGCCGTTGCAGAAGATAGGCATGCACTGGTTCACAAACTTCAGCAGTTTATCCGCGGTGGAACCGGCGACTGGTACAGAGGAAGCATCTATGACGAGGACAATCTGACAAACGCCGGTGCTGCGGAACAGGCTATGATCCAGGAATGGATAGAGCGGTATAATCCGGGGGAGCTTGCGGCTCATTGGGTGAAGGGAGCAAGAATTGATTGGAGATTGCTACATACGTCGTCGGCACGCTCACGGGTAGCTTTTCCGACATATCCGTTCCAGAAAGAACGTCATTGGATAGACGGAACAGACAGCATCAAATGGCTGTACGGGATACCAAGTTCCGGTGGAGCAGGCGCTGAGGGGGGAGAGGTTAAGTTAACGGAGGCAGTCGGCAACCATCCGCTGTATACGGCCAATACCTCAACCTTGCGGCAGGTAAAATTTCTTTCGACACTCCGCAGCACCGCCCCGTTCATCCGGGATCACCGCATACACGGCGGCATGATTGCTCCCGGTGTCATCTACCTGGAGATGGCCAGAGCGCTGGGTGAACTCGCCGCCGAACAAGCGGTTGCGGGATTGCAGGATGTGGTATGGGTTCAGCCGTTGACCGTGCCGGAGGGGGGCAGGGAGCTGTCTGTTTCCTTCTCCGGGCTTGAACGGGATTCGGAAAGGCTTAACTTTGTAATCTCCAGCCTGCAGGCAGACGGGAGCGAAATCGTTCATTGTCAGGGCCGGGTTCTGCTGGGGAGGCAGAGCCGTAAGGAGCCCGACAATCTGCCGCTTGCAGAGCTTATTCGCCAATGCGGCTCAGAAGAGACGGGGAAGGATTTCTACGAGCAGGCGCAGCGGAAGGGTTTCTCCTACGGTCCTGCTATGCGGAGTATCCAAAAAGTGCATAAAAATGAAATGAAAGCGCTCTCCAATTGGATTATACCTAAAGAGTGTAGGTCTTGGGATGCAAAGTATATGCTGCACCCGTCGATTATGGATGGCGCGCTGCAAAGCACAATGGTCTCCGGACTTGAAGAAGCCGGCGATACGGCATATCTGCCCTTCAGCCTGGCAGAGCTGTATTGGTACCGTCCGCTGCCGGAGAAAGGGTACGTGTATGTAACTCCGGCAGGTGCAGGCGGCTTGGATGCAGCGGTCGGGCAGACGTTCAAGAAATATCATATTCGGCTGCTTGACGAAGCGGGCCGTGTCTGCGCAGAGTTTACGGACTTTGCCAAAAAAGCGGCATCCCTTCAGCCTGGACCGCAGCATACGGACAGCTTCCTGTTCACCCGCAGCCGTTGGATCGAAGCGCCGTTGAATGGGGATGGCAGAGAGGAGCGGCCGAGAACTGCCGTCGTATTCGTATCCGGCGAAGAGGCCTTGCTTCAGGTCAAGGATAAGCTGCCTGGTACCGAATGCCTGATTGCCGTTATGCCCGGAACTGAATTTGCGGCATGCGGCAAGCTGGAGTACCGGATCAATCCGGTGAACCGCCGGGATTATGAGGCTCTCTGGAGAGTGCTGCAGGAGCGGGGAATACAGCCGGACAGCCTGCTGAGCATGCTGACGGATGGCCAGGCCGGGCTGTCTGCTGTAGAGTCCGGGTTCTATTCACTGGCCTATATGATGCAGTCCTTTGGACAAATCATGAAGCCGCTGCCGCTGCAGCTTGTGTTCGCCTATCCGGTCCACCGGGAACCGCAGGAGACCGAGGTATACCACGCCGCTGCAAGCGCGCTGCTCAAAAGTATGGCGCTGGAGAACCGCCTGCTGGCGTGCATTTCCTTAAGCTCAGACCAGCCGGATCTTCTGGCTGCACAAGCGGCTGCGGAGCTAAGGCGGGAAGCGAAGCCGGCTGCGGTAGAAGTAGTCCGTTATCAGGATGGGCACAGGCTGACCGGCAAGCTGATCGAATGCGGCCTTCCCCTCAACGGAAAGGGGCCGTCGCCGTTCCGTAACGGCGGGGTCTATATTATCAGCGGCGGCTTAGGGGGCGTAGGCCGGTTGGTGTGCAAGCATCTGTTGTCGGTCTATCAAGCCCGGATAGTCGTGTTTGGCCGTTCTCCGCTCGATGGGGAGAAGGAGCGGGAGCTGCGGGAGCTGGAGGAGCTGGGCGGCGAAATCCTGTATTGGAACAAGGATATTACCAACGGAAGCGATGTGGCCTTCGTCATCGAAGAAACGATACGGTGTTTCGGAAGCATCCATGGTGTGCTGCACCTGGCCGGGACAATCCGCGATGCTTATTTGACGCGTAAAACTGAAGAGCAAATGAGGCAGGTGCTCGCTCCCAAAATCGATGGACTCCTCCATCTGGACACGTATACCCGTGACCTGCCGCTTGACTTGTTTGTCCTCTTCTCTTCGATTTCAGGCCAGATAGGGAATGTGGGACAAAGCGATTATGCTTATGCCAACCACTTTTTGGATCACTTTGCGGTATGGAGGGAGAGCCTTCGCCGGAAGGGGCAGCGTCACGGCAAATCGTTATCTGTCAACTGGCCGCTTTGGCGCGACGGGGGAATGACGATAGATGCTTCCGCCGAAAAACAGATGCTGGAGCTGACGGGCATGGGAGCGATAGACACCGCTTCAGCCTGCAGCATCCTGGAGGCGGGGCTTCATTCCGGGGAAGCCCATGTTACTGTGTTCAGCGGGAACCGGAATCAAATCGCAGCCGTGTTTGGCATCGGCAGAGCAGAGCAAGGTCCGGCTGCGGCCAACGTTGCCGTCCCTGCTCCTGCGGAGGCCGCTGATCTGTCGGCAGAAGCCGTCAGCCGGGAGGCGGCCGATTCGACTGGCTTGCGGGAGCGGACGCTGCATATGCTGACAGAGGTATTTGCCAAGATCAGCGGGATTGCGGTCGATACCTTCCAGGAGCGGGTTCCCTTCGAAAGGTACGGCCTTGATTCCATCATGCTCATGAAAGTCAGCACGGAGTTGGAGGCTTACCTTCCTTCTATGTCCAAGGTGATGTTTTTTGAGCTGCAGACCTTGGGCCAACTGGCAGATTATTTTACGGAGCATTATGAGCTGCCGTTGCGGGAGCATCTGGATATGCTGCATGAAGCTGCTGTGGCAGCCGAACCGTTGACTGATGTGCATGTGCCGGCCGAAGCTGCAGAACCGACGTTCCCGGATTATACCGGACAGCATAACGTTGTTCAGCCGGCAGACCGGCGTGACGGTCAGGAGATTGCGATCGTAGGCGTGAGCGGCAAGTATCCCTCTGCAGCGGACCTGGATGAATTCTGGGAGCGGTTGAAAAGCGGGACCAACTGTATTACCGAGGTGCCGCAGGAGCGTTGGGACGGAGACATGTATTATGATGCCGACCAGGAGGTTCAGGGGAAAAGCTATTCCAAATGGGGCGGTTTCATCGACGGTGTAGACCGGTTTGATCCGTTGTTCTTTAATATTTCTCCGGCAGAGGCGGAGCTGATGGACCCGCAGGAACGCCTGATGCTGGAAACGGTCTGGGCAACGATGGAAGACGCAGGTTATACAAGAGAAACGCTGGGAAGCTCTGTGGGCGTGTTCGTGGGTACGATGTACAAGCATTATCCTTGGGCAGCCAGACATTTGGAGGTTGGGAGCCTGCTCGCCAGCACCTCCTATTGGTCGATCGCGAACCGGATCTCCTATTTCTTTAACTTTCAGGCGCCGAGCATGGTGATTGATACGGCTTGCTCGTCTTCCCTGAATGCTATACACCTGGCCTGTGAGAGCATCAGGCGGGGAGAATGCTTGAGCGCCGTTGCCGGAGGCATCAATCTGACATTGTTGCCCGACAAGTATTTGGGGCTGAGCCAGACCCGGATGATCGGAAGCGCCGACCGCAGCAAAAGCTTAAGCGACGGTGACGGCTACGTCATGGGGGAAGGGGCGGGAGCCGTACTTCTGAAGCCGTTGTCCGAGGCGGTCAAAGACGGCGATGTCATTTATGGCGTCATCAAGAGCAGTTGCTCCAATCATGGAGGGAAAACGAACAGCTTCACCATGCCAAACCCCAATGCGCAGGCAGCGCTCGTAACGAGAGCCGTGCAAGAGGCCGGCATTCCGATAGACACGCTTCGTTATGTGGAATCTGCCGCCAATGGTTCACCGCTTGGCGATATGATCGAGATCCATGCCCTTATCAAAGCGTTTAAGGAGTTGGGCAGCCGACCGGGCAGTATTTCGCTCGGAACGGTGAAGGCCAATATCGGCCATTTGGAAGCGGCCTCGGGGATCTCCCAGCTGACGAAGGTGCTGCTGCAGATGAAACACAGAACCTTGGTGCCGACCATCAGCGCCGATCCGTTGAATCCGGATATTAAGCTTGAGGGTTCGCCGCTATACCTTCAACAATCGCTCCAGGAATGGGAGCCTTCCCCCGGTGAGCCTCTCCGCTCATTGATCGTTTCATTCGGTGCCGGAGGCTCCAATGCCGCACTGGTCGTGGAAGAGTACAGGGTAGCTCAGCCTGGCGGCAGCGAAAGAGCGGATACCTGGCCGCTGTTGTTCGTATGGTCAGCCAAGAATGATGAGCGGCTCATGGAGCATACGCGCCGAATGTACAGCTTCATCGCGAATCATCCAAGCCTACCGGCTGCGGATATCGCTTATACGCTGCTGAGCGGACGCGAAGGGATGGAGAGCAGAGTGGCAATCGTTGCAGAGAGCAGAGCGGATCTGCTGAAGAAGCTGGAGCTTGTCCTGGAGGGAAGCCGCCGCAAGTGGGGGATTTATTACGGAACACTCGACCCTATGGACGGGATATCCGGGAAGGAGGAGGCAGACGATGTGCAGCGGGCTTGGGAACGCGGAGATCTGGGTGGGCTCGCACAGATGTGGGTGAACGGTGCGCAGATCGAAGCCCGCTCGTTCCCGCAGCTGAGTCAGGCCCGCCGTGCTCCGCTGCCGTCGTACCCTTTTGAGCGTAAACGCTGCTGGATTACAGAATCATGGACAGGTGCAGAGCCGGGCGGCAGGATCGCTCCCCCGGAAGAGGTGGCAGCGGGCAGCAAGCCTGAACGGCCTGAAGGATACACACTTGCAGAGCTGGTGAAACAGATGGTCGCCGATATTGTCAAAATTCCGGTTGAAGAGCTAGATGCCGATTTGCCGTTCCACAGGTTTGGTTTTGACTCGTTAAGCGGAATGCGCTTTGTAAATAAACTGAAAGAACGGCTTGGGACAAAAATACCGGTCAGCGCCTTGTACGAACATCCGACCGTTCATAAGCTGGCGCAATATTTAGCGGATGAAGGGATCTGGAGCAGCAACGGATTGACCGAAGCTGACCAGCGCAGAGAAGGTGGCAGCGATGGTGCAGCGGAGGTGTTCCGCATGCTGCTTGCGGGGGTAAAAGCGGGAAGACTTACCGCAGCCGAAGCAAGCAGGCTCCACCAAAGGCTTGTCAAAACTGAAACGAGAGGTGGCTCTAAGCGAGATGAAGCTTGAAGATTTGTACCAGTTGGCATCGGAGCTGTCTGACGAAGAAGCATTGGAGATGTGCAGACAAGAATCGTGGGAAGCCGCTGAACCGGAGCGGGACGAAGCAGCGGGATACCCTTTATCCGAAGGACAAAAAGCGTTATGGGTCATCTATCAGCTCTCCAGGGACAATTACGCGTACAATACGCCCTTGGTCTTCCGGTTGCGGCCGGAAGCCGATCTTCCGGCGCTGAAGCGGGCGGTTGGCCGTCTGGTGAAGCGCCGGACCATCCTGTCCACCCGGATTGCCGTCACAGACGGCAATCCGTTGCAGCATACGGATGCCGGGCTGCCAATCGATATGCTGGAGCAGGACACCGCCCGGATGACGGAGGAGCAGCTGGAGGTCTTGATGAAGGAGGAGGCACGCAGCCCGTTTGAGCTGGAGAACGGTCCGCTGTTCAAGGTACGGCTGTATCGGCGGCCGGATGGTGCGCATTTGTTATTTTTCAACATCCACCACATCATATTTGATGGAATATCCTCCCAGATTCTTGTAGAGGAGCTGGAAGCCTGTTATCAGGCGGAGCTGTCCGGCGGGAACGGCAGTCCCGGAAGCGACGAACTGGATTACGGTGATTATGTGCGGTGGCAGCGGGCATTCTTGGCCGGCAGAGAAGGAGAAGCGCAGAAGCAGTATTGGCTCGGCAAGCTGAACGGGGGGCAAGGCCATATCGAACTCCCGTATGACAAGCAGCGGCCGGCCTCTCCGGGCTTCTCCGGCAAGAGCCAGGCGTATCCGCTGCCCGGAGATACCGCAGAGAGGGTTCGTGAACTGGCTGCCCAACATGGTTTTACTCCATTTATGGTGATGTTGTCCGCTTATACAACACTGCTCTACCGGTACAGCCAGTCCGAGGATATCCCGGTGGGGACTCCGATGGCGGGAAGGCCGGAGGCCTATTTCGAGCGGGTGATCGGCTATTTCATGAACATGGTGGTCATCCGAAGCAAGCTAAATGAGCATTCCCGCTTCATTGATCAGCTTCGTAATGTCAAACAAGCCGTGTTTGAAGCGCTTGAGAACAGCGACTATCCGTATTTCACACTGCTTCAGGATATGCGCAGACAGGATAAGTCGGTCCAGTCTCTGTTCAATACGGCATTCTATTACCAGAACTGGCTGGAGCAGCCGGGTCTCAACAAGGCATCTGCCTTGATTGCTGGCCCGTATGAAGGGCTTCGCCAGGAGGGCGAATTCGATTTGACTCTGGAGATTATGGACCTGGGGGACGGATACCGGCTGTACTGGAAGTACAACCCGGATCTGTTCGAGGACCGTACGATTGAGCGGATGAACCGGCACTATGTCAATGTGCTGTCGGCCTGCGTTGCGGATACGGAGCTTTGTCTGTCGGAGATCGGCATTATGGAGCCTATGGAAGCAACCGGGATGCTGGACAAGCTGAACCATACGGAATGCACCTATCCGATTGACAAGAGCGCCGCCTGTTTGTTCGCAGAGCAGGCAGAGGCGGCTCCCGCTGCCACAGCGGTAATTTCAGGCGGACAAGCGCTGACCTACGGGGAACTGGATCGAAGAAGCGATGTTCTGGCATCTTATCTCCAGTCCAGGGGGATCGGCAGAGGCCGGTTGGTTGGCGTATTTATGGAGCGGTCGGTTAACCTGCTGACGGCATTGATCGGGGTGCTGAAAAGCGGAGCCGGCTTTGTGCCGCTGGACCCGCTCTATCCGCCAGACCGCATCCGGATGATGCTTGAAGACAGCGAAACTTGCTGTGTTATCAGCGAGGCCGGTCTGTTAAGCCTGCTGCCGGAAGGAGCTGCCACCGGGCTTGCCATGGACTCCGAGTGGTCCGGCATTGAAGCGGCGGCCGGGAGTTACGGCAAGCCGTCCCGAGAGCATGATCCGAAGGATGCGGCCTACGTCATTTTCACATCCGGCTCCACCGGACGTCCGAAAGGAGTCGAGGTGGCGCATCAAGGGCTGACGAACTTTCTGTGCTCAATGGCTGAAGCGCCGGGATTCGGAGCAACGGATCATCTGCTTGCCGTCACCACCGTGTGCTTTGACATTGCCTATCTGGAATTGCTTCTGCCCCTGGTTTGCGGCGGGGTTGTGGAGCTTGTGCCCTCGCATGTGGCTAAGGACGGAATTGCGCTGAAGGACCGGATTGAAGAAGGCGGGTTTACCGTCATGCAGGCCACTCCGGCTACCTGGAGCATGCTGCTCAAGGCCGGCTGGAGCGGAAGCAGACCTTTCAAGCTACTGTGCGGAGGGGAAGCGTTGTCGCCCGGATTGGCCGATCAGCTGTTGGAGCGGGCCGGAGAAGTGTGGAATATGTATGGACCTACCGAGACGACAATTTGGTCGTCGGTCCTGAAGGTCAGCGGCGGCTCGCCGATCAGCCTGGGTCATCCGATCGCCAACACGCAGATGTATGTGCTGGATCAGAGGCTGCAGCCTTGTCCGCCGGGAGTAGCAGGAGAGCTGCATATCGGCGGATATGGTCTCGCCAATGGGTATTGGAATAACCGGAAGGATACGGACGCTAAATTCATTGTCCACAGTCTGGACGGCGGAACCGGGAAGCGGCTCTATAAGACGGGAGATCTGGCCTGTTACAGAGCGGACGGAACCATTGAATACTTAGGGCGGATGGACAATCAGGTGAAGATTCGCGGTTACCGCATCGAGCTGAGTGAAATTGAAACCGCATTGAAAGGGATCAGCGGGGTGCAGGATGCGGTTGTAGTGCTCCGCAATGAAGGTGAACGCAGGCCATTGACGGCTTTTCTCATAACCGGAAATGCGGCGGAGCCGGAAGCGGCGCTGCTTAAGAAGCGGTTGGCCGAAGTGCTGCCGGACTATATGATTCCTGCCCATTATATTGCCGTTGAGACATATCCGCACACCTTGAATAACAAAATTGACCGGAAAACATTGTCAACGGCACCGCTTGCAGATCTTCGGGGGATCGGGACAGCAGCTGCTGCGGAACAACCGGGACCAACGGAACCGAGAGGCTCCGAAATTGCGGCAGAGGATATGAAAGGCGGGCTGATCCGGGCGATCGCCGGCATAATGGAGCTGGACCCGGACGAAATTGACACAAATGTGCCAATCGGCAATTACGGCTTCGATTCCATCTCGTTTACGGACCTTGGGGTTGCGGTCAACCGTCTTTTTGGCATCAAAATAAATGCGACACTGTTCTACGAATACAGCACGATTGACAACATCGCCGCCTACTTGTCGGAACAGGTCAGCATTGTCCCGGCACTCCGCTCCGAGCCGGTGACGGAGGCTGCCGGGCAGGCTCCGGCGGAGGCGGAAGGGGGCCGGCGTGCGGCAGCGCCAGGCGAAGCCGGGGCGGTGCTGTCCGGTAATGCCGGCGCGGCTGCCGAACAAGACCGGGAGGACAACCGGATTGCCATCGTCGGCATGTCGGCGCGGCTGCCCGGTTCACCCACTCTGCAGGACTTCTGGAATAACCTGGAGCGCTGTGCAGATTTGGTTACGGAAATTCCGGAGGACCGCTGGGATTACCATTCGTTCTACGGAGATTCCAAGAGAAGCAGCAATAAGAGCCATTCCAAATGGGGCGGATTCATGTCCGGCGTAGACCATTTCGACTCCCTGTTCTTCGGGATATCGCCTAGAGAAGCCGAGATTATGGACCCGCAGCAGCGGCTGTTTCTGGAAGTGGTCTGGGAGACCTTCGAGAATGCCGGTTACAGGCTGTCCGAGCTGTCGGGGTCGGATACGGGAGTTTTTGTCGGCTGCACAGGAACCGATTTTCTGGATGTGCTGCAGTCCAGCGGCAAAGCGATCAACGCCCATTCCATTTCAGGGCTGTCCCGCACCGTCATCCCGAACCGGGTTTCCTATCTGTTCAATTTCCATGGACCCAGCGCCGTTGTCGATACAGCATGCTCCAGCTCGCTGGTTGCAGTACATAGAGCGGTTGCCGCCATCCTGAACGGCGAATGCTCCATGGCTATCGCCGGAGGCGTCAATCTGATCCTCAGCCCCTTTGCTCACATTGCCCTGAGCAAAACGGATATGCTGAGTCCGGACGGACGCTGCCGGGCCTTCGACCAAAGCGCCAACGGCTATGTCCGCGGCGAAGGCATTGCGGCCGTGTTGTTAAAGCCGCTGGCTCAGGCGGTTGCGGACGGCGACCACATTCACGGGGTCATCTGCGCCTCGGCGGAGAATCACGGCGGTCGTACTAATTCTTTGACCTCCCCGAATGTCAACGCCCAAGCGGATCTGCTGGTCCAGGCTTACCGGAAGGCAGGGATTGATTCCTCCACCGTTACCTATCTGGAAGCTCATGGAACCGGGACGGCGCTCGGTGATCCGATCGAGATTAACGGAATCAAAAAAGCGTTCGACACCTTGGGGCATTGGAGCGGCGGCAGCAAGGACGCAGAGCCTTACTGCGCCATCGGTTCAGTGAAAGCGAACATTGGCCACCTTGAGGCTACCGCAGGAATTGCCGGTCTGCTGAAGGTGCTGTTGGCGATGAAGCACCGGACGATACCGGGCAATCCGCAGCTGAGCGAGCCTAATCCGCTGATTGAGCTGGAGCGCTCCCCGTTCTATCTGGTGCGCGGCACACAGGCCTGGAAGCGGCTTACGGGCAAGGATGGAAGGGATATTCCATTCCGTGCCGGGGTCAGCTCCTTCGGCTTCGGCGGAGTGAATGCCCATATCGTCATCGAGGAATTCATGCAGCCTGACAGCGTGGTCAGCGACGACACCGGCGAAGAGTTCCTGATCGTTCTGTCCGCCCAAACCGCAGAGGCTCTCCGGGAGTATGCGGAAAGGCTGCTGAACTTCCTGGAGAATGCTCAAGCGGTCAGCTCCATTACCTTGAGTAAGCTCGCATTTACGTTGCAAACGGGCCGTGAGGAGTTCGAGGAACGCCTTGCGCTGTCAGTTCATTCACTGGATGAGCTGCAAGAAATGCTGATCTCATTTATCGACGGGCATGCTCCGGCGGGCAATCTGTTCCGGGGAAGCGCCGGTGGCGATGGACAGAGCGTCCATCAGTTGCTGGAGGGCTCCGAAGGAGCGGATTACGTCCGTATGCTGATAAAGAACAAGCGGTACCGGAAGCTGGCCTCTCTGTGGGCCGACGGAGCACGGATCGACTGGAAGCTGCTGTACAGAACCAAGCCGGGCAAGCTGCCGCTGCCGGTGTATCCTTTTGCCCGGACAGCCTTTAAGCTGCCGGTGGATTTCAACGAGCTGCTGAAACCCGCCGCCAGAAAGGCCCCGTTGATCGACCGGGTGTATCCGGCGCCGGGCGATGCGGCGGTCTGCTTCCACAAAACGTTCAACGGACGCGAGCCGATCCTGAAGGACCATGAAGTAAACGGCATGGAGATCATGCCCGGCGTAGGCTACCTTGAAATGGTGCATCAGGCGGCGTCCATGTTCAGATCCGGCCCGTTTGTCCTGTCGAAGCTGGCGTGGCTCCAGCCGCTGACTGTTGCAGAGGAGCAGCTGGATGTCTACGTGCTTCTCAAGGAGCGCGGGGAGCAGCAATTCGGCTATGAGGTGCGCAGCGGCGGCACAGAGGGAATGCTGCATGCCCAAGGCACCATCGGCAAGGCCTCCGAAGTTCAGGAAAGCAGGCAGGTGTCCATTCCGGACATTCAGGCGCGTTGCCGGACAGTGCATGAACGGGAGCCTTTTTACCGTCTTATCCGTGATGCAGGCATTCATTACCGGACCTACTTTCAGTCGGTGCAGCGGATATGGTCCAACGGGGAAGAGGCGCTGGGCGCCATGCAGCTTCCTGCGGACTATGCCCATGAGCTGGAGGAATATAATCTTCACCCATCTCTGGCGGACGGCGCGCTGCAGACGATGGCCATTCTTATGAACAAGGGCGGCGCCCCCCGAATCCCGTTCGCTGCCGAACGAGTGGAATTCTTTCGCCCGCTTACCGCTGAATGTTACGCCTATGTGCAGAGAAACGGCGAGCATTCATTCCATCTGGCCATTCTGGATGATAAGGGCAACGTATGCGTTGCCTTCACGGAGCTGATGTCACGGGGAGTGAAGCAGCCTGCGTCCGGAATGTATTATTCCACGCAGTGGAAGCAGGCAGGCTCGGCCGATTCCAGCGCAGCCCTAACCGGACATGAACAAGTTCTGGTCATTGCGCCGCAGCTACCGGTAGAGCTTGCACCTGAGTTCAGACAGCGGTTCCCGAATGCGAAGATGCTTCGTATGGGCCGGCGGACGTTCTGCGTCCACGAACATGAGTATGAGATGGATACAGCCGATCCGCAGGCGTTCGAGCCTTTGCTCGAGGCCATCGGCCCCGTCGATCAGGTGTATTTCCTGGGCGGGCTGCACGCTTGCGTCTATGGACCGGCTGACTTGAACAGGATACGGGAGCTGGAGGAGCAGGGGGTTATCGCGTTGTTCCGGCTCATCCAGGCGCTCGGCAAGCGGGGAAGGACCAGACAGCCGCTCAGGCTGCTTATTGTGACCAACCAGGCGGCGATCGTCACGGGAACGGAGACTGCGAATCCGGGGGCTGCATCTCTGATCGGCTTTGCTATGGGGGCGGCAGCGGAATATCCGGCCTGGCGCATTCGCCATCTTGATATATCCTTGCAAGAAGCTGACCCGGCGGATCTAACGGCGAAGCTGATCGCTTATAACACGCAGGATGTCAGTGAAGGAGAGGGGCTGACCGCTCTGCGGGGCGATCGGCTGTACCGGCAAGCTGTATACGGGCTGGAGCTGCCTCCTGCCGCCCATAGCGCCTTCAAGCAGCAGGGAGTGTATTTTATCGTGGGCGGTGCAGGCGGCATCGGCCGAAGCTTGAGCGAATACTTGGCGGCCCAATACCGGGCCCGGTTGGTCTGGGTGGGAAGACGTACGCTGGACGAAGAAATCGGACATGCAATCCGGAGCATTGAAGCCAAAGGCGGAGAAGCCGTCTACCTTCAAGCGGATGCCAGCGACGCTGCACAATTGGGACTGGCGGCGGCACAGGCGGTGGAGCGTTTCGGCGCAATCGACGGAGTTATCCATTCCGCCCTTACGCTGCGGGACCAGACCATTGAATCCATGTCCGAGTCCGTTCTGCGGGAGGTGCTCGCGCCCAAAGTTGCAGGCACGGCGGCCCTTTACCATGTATTCAAGGAAGCGCCGCTTGATTTCATGCTCTTCTTCTCCTCCACCAGTTCGTTTCTCAGGAGCGCAGGGCAGAGTAATTACGCGGCAGGCTCCAGGTTCCAGGACCTGTTCGCTCAAGCGATATCCTCTGCGGCCCGCTTCCCGGTTAAGCTAATCAACTGGAGCTACTGGAGCGAAACCGGAATAGTGGCGGGCAAAAATTATGTAGAGCGCCTCAATTCACTTGGAATGACCGGCATCCACACCGGTGAAGGCATGGAGACGATCGAACGGGTCCTTGCGAGTCCGGTGGAGCAGGTGATTGTCATCAAAGCCTCTCCGCGGATACTGGAGGTGCTGGGATATGATCCGGAGCTGAAGCTGATCGCGCATCGGCCATCATCTCCCGCAGCCTCCCTCGCCCTGCCGCCGGCTCCGGAACCGACGGGAACCGCGGAGGTGGACCGGCTCATCGCCGGATTCCGCAGTGTGGAAGCATACGGCATGCATAGGCTGGCCGGCGTAATTCGGAGAATGGGCGGTTCGCAGCATTCCGGTGAATCGCATAGCATAAGCGGACTGCGGGAACGTCTGGGAATCATTCCGGCATACGACCGGCTGTTCGATGCGATCGTGCGTATGCTGGCCGGTCGCGGCTACATGCTGCTGGACGGGAATTCGGCCGCGATGCTGCCACGATTGGACCAGCCGGAGACAGCGCAGCCGA
Source organism: Paenibacillus sp. P3E (assembly GCF_001909045.1). Lineage (NCBI taxonomy): Bacteria > Bacillati > Bacillota > Bacilli > Caryophanales > Paenibacillaceae > Paenibacillus > Paenibacillus sp. P3E. Next base: position 118,155 of record NZ_LVWH01000002.1, read on the forward strand.
GCCAACAGGACATGCTTGAGGCCTATCCGCTGCTGAGCCCTTACGTTGCGCTGCTCGATACGTGCCTGGAGGCGTATCCCGAAGTGCTGACCGGCAAGCTGGACCACATGCAGGTGCTGTTCCCGGACGGCTCCAAATCGCGGGTAGAGCCGATCTACAAAGGCAATGCGCTGGTGGATTATTACAACAAGACCGTAGCTTCGCTGATCCGCCGGATCGTTGAAGCCCGTCTGAAGGCCAATCCGGGCGAGGTTGTCAAGGTATTGGAAATCGGTGCGGGAACAGGGGGCACCAGTGTTTTTGTTTTCGATGCCCTTAAGGATTTGCGGGAGCAGATTGAATACTACTATACAGACATATCCCCTGGGTTTACCCGGTACGGAGAGAAGCAGTACGGGGAGACCAGCGGGTTCGGACTGTTCCTAACGCTGGATATTGAGAAGGACATCGAAGCCCAGGGCTTTGAGCCGGATTCGATGGATATCTGCTTCGCCTCCAACGCCATTCACGCAACGGGGGATATTCAGCGGGCTCTCGGCCATGTGAAAAGACTGCTGAGAACGGGGGGGCAGCTTATTCTGAACGAGCTGACCTCCCTTCAGGTATTCTCAACACTGACCTTCGGCTTAACGACCGGCTGGTGGCTGTTTGAAGATCCCGAGAAGCGGATTCCGGGATCTCCGCTGTTGAGCCCAAGGCAATGGAAGGAGGTGCTCGGATTATGCGGCTTCCGCCATACCCGACTGGTTGATTTGCCGCAGCGGGAAGGGGAGGACAGGAGCCAGAGCATTATTGTGGCGGAGAGCGACGGTGTCGCCCGCCTGCCGCAGCCGACACAGCTCCATCCGGCAACCGAACCGGTGCCGCCCAAGGCAGCGCTGCCTGCCGCTGCTGAAGTCCGGCCGGAGCCGGCCGTCGTACAGGGAAGCCCGGCTCCCGCTGCGGAGCAGAACGTTCTGGAGGAGCTGCGCGAAATGTTCGCTGCGGTGCTGAAGATTGCTCCGTCGGCGCTGAAGCCGGATGTGCCTTTTGAGAAATACGGGGTCGATTCCCTGATTATCATCGAGCTGAATAAGCTGTTCGAAGAGAAGTTCGGACAAGTATCCGGCACAGTATTGTTTGAGAACTCCACGCTTAGGATGCTAGCCGCCTATTTTATGGAGCATCACCGGGAACAGGTTGAACGCAGCTTCACCAAGGAGCCTGCGGAAGCTGCTGCGCCGGTTGTACATGAGAACGACCTGCCCGATAGGTTTACGAAGGAGCCGCCGACAGCTGCTGTGCAGGAGCCCATCCACACAACATGGCGCGGCTCACTCCGGGAACAGCCTGCCGACATACCGGCGACGGGCAGTCATGCTCCTGCTGCAGCGGGGACGGGGGAAATCGCTGTAATCGGACTAGCCGGCCGTTACCCGCATGCCGATTCGCTGGATCAATTCTGGGATAACCTTGCCGCCGGCAAGAACTGCGTTGCGGAAATTCCGCCGGACCGTTGGGACTGGTCGGCCCATTATGATCCGTCCGGCTCTTCTGCGGACAAGAGCTACAGCAAATGGGGCGCTTTTATTGCGGACCCTGACAAATTTGATGCCGAGTTCTTTGAATTCAATGCAGGGTATGCGGCAGAGATGGACCCTCAAGAGCGCATCATGCTGGAGCTGACTTGGCATCTGCTTGAAGATGCGGGGTATCCGTACCGGTCATTGTCGGAGCAGGGACTGAAAACAGGTGTTTTTCTCGGTGTTATGTATGGGACTTATGGGATGATGGGGGCGCTGGCTTCGGCAGAGGGCGCTAACAGCCATGCTCAATCCTCGTATTGGCTGATCGCCAACCGCATCTCCCATTACTTTGATTTCAAAGGACCGAGCTTTGCCGTGGACTCCGCTTGCTCGTCCTCGTTAACGGCTCTGCATCTGGCCTGCGAGAGCATCCGTCGCGGAGAATGCAATACGGCGGTCGTCGGAGGGATTAATCTGATCCTGCATCCGAGACATTTGCAGCGGTTGTCCAATCTGCACAACCTCAGCTCGGACGACAAGACACGAACCTTCAGTGGGGAGGCAGACGGCTTTGTTGTCGGAGAAGGAGCCGGAAGCGTGCTGCTGAAGCCGCTTGAGTTGGCTGTGCGGGACGGAGACCGGATCTACGGGGTAATCAAAGGCACGGCCGTTAATTCGACCGGAAATGCCGGAGCCTTCATGTCGCCCAATCCGGCGGTGCAGGGTGCTTTGATTGCGGAGGCGCTGGAACGGGCACAAGTCGATCCACGGACCATCAGCTGTCTGGAGGCCCATGGAACAGGCACAGCTCTGGGAGATGCCGTAGAAATCAGCGGCTTGACCAAAGGTTTCCTTCCTGGCGGTGCAGATCGGCAGTATTGCGCAATCGGGTCGGTCAAATCGAATATCGGCCATCTGGAAGCAGCTGCCGGAGTATCCGCCCTGACGAAAGTGCTGCTTCAGCTGAAGCATCGGCAGCTTGTGCCCACCCTGCATGCTGAGAATCCGAATTCCTATTTGAAGCTTGAACGGACCCCGTTCCGCCTTCAGTTGGAGCTTGAGGAATGGAAGGCTCCGGTCATTGCTGGGATGGTGCTCCCACGGCGGGCGGGCGTCAGCTCATTTGGCGCCGGCGGAGCCAACGCCCATGTAATTGTGGAAGAGCATACGGCTGCCGAGCGGCCCGGATACGGAGAACAGCCGCATCTGATTGTGCTCTCCGCCAAGAAGGATGCAAGACTCCATGCCTATGCAGCCAACCTGTATGCGTATCTACAGGAGCATTCCGAGCATTCACTCGGGGAGATTGCGTATACGCTGCAAAAGTCCAGGTACCACATGGACAGAAGATTGGCCTTTATTGCAGAATCCAGGGAGAACCTTCTGCACATGCTTCGTCAGGCCTCCACCGGCGATTATACCGGCATGCTGTGCGGGGGCGCGGAGCCGGATTTCGAGACGGATGATGAAGCGGTAAGCGCAGCTATTCAGGAACGGAATCTGCCGCAATTGGCCCGGCTGTGGCTGGCCGGCAGCCGAATCGACTGGCCTGCCCTGTATGCACATGGCACACCGGCGCTTGCGACGCTGCCGGGGTATCCGTTCGAGCGGGTCCGGCACTGGTTGAAATCCGGTAAGAACGGGGACGGCCTTCTGCTGCCGCCGGTTGAACGGCCTGCCGGGGAGCGTTCGGGAACCGGCGTCTACACCCGCACCTTCAGATACAATGAACCTTATCTGCGCGACCATGTTACATTCGGGAAGCAGGTGATGTTGGGCGTTACCCATTGCAGCCTGGCACTTGAGGCAGCCCGGAAGGCGTATCCCGATAGACCTCAGGCGCATATCCGCAACCTTCTGCTGATAGAGCCGGTTATCGTGGAGCGGGATGAGTGGGTGGAGGTCGGCATTCAGATGGACGGCGCTGCCTTTGCCAGCGTGTATTCCGGCGGAGCGCACAGCGGACCAAGGGAAGCGGCGCGGGGAGAGTATTACTTCTCCTATGAAGCGGAGCCGCCGCCCCTGGATGTGGAGGACTTCATCCGCCGCAGTGACCGGACGTATACTGCCGGAGACATCTACACAAGGAAGAAGCCCGGCGTATACGGACCGGCTCTCCAGACGGTAGCCGAAGCGTATGTATGCGGGGGTGAGGCGGTAGGCAAGCTCAGGCTCACAGATGAAATGCTGCGGGACGGGCAGCGGTACTTCGTTCATCCGGCTTATCTGGACGGAGCGATGGTTACCCGGTTCGCGCTGCTGGAGGATAGCGGAGAGCCGGAGCCGTTCATTCCCCTGATGGTCAAGAGAATAACCGTCTTCCGGCCGCCGTCGGGCATTTGTTACAGCCGGGTGCAGCCGGTTAAGAGCAATGAAGAAATGTGGGAGGTGGATCTGACGCTGTATGACGAAACGGGAGCCCCTTTGGTAAGGCTGGAGGGCTTTGTCGCCAAAAGAGTGAGAACCGATGAGGACGACAGGCGCAGGAAGGATCCGGTGTTTGCGGCCGTTTCGGCCGGAGAGCCGGAGGAGGCGGCAGAGACGGGTGGACCGATCCCGGCGGTCAGAAGCTATATTGCCGGGAAGCTTGCCGGAATTTTGCAGGTGCCCGCATGGTCGCTCAAGCCGGAGAAGAACTTTATGGACATGGGTGCCACTTCGATGGTGCTGGTTAACCTATCGCAGACAATCGCAAGCGATCTGGATGTGGAGCTTTACCCGACGCTGTTCTTCGAATACCCGACTATTGGCGCGTTGTCGGAATATCTGGCGAATGAGTATACGCAGCAGTGCTCCGCTTATTTAGCCGGTGCAGAGCTTCTCAGCCCTGCCGAGGCGATTGCCGCGGCAAGCGAAAAGGAGCCGGGAGGGCGAGCAGCGGCGCATATGCGTGAGGCGCAGGCCAAGGCAGGGATTGTGCTGGAGGAACGGAAGGAGGCGGACGATCCGTTGGCCGATACCGGTGCGGCGGAGAATGGGGCAGTCGCCATCATCGGGATAAGCGCGATGCTGCCGGGCTCGGAGGATCTGGAGGACTTTTGGAGCAAGCTCGAAGCAGGCGAAAATCTTGTAAGCGAGATTCCCGCAGATCGCTGGGACTGGCGGCGCTACTATAAGAATAACCCGGATGAACCGGGCACAACGAATATTATCTGGGGCGGGTTCATGAAGCACATGGATACCTTCGATCCGGGCTTCTTCGGCATCTCTCCCAGGGAGGCCAATCTGATGGACCCGCAGCAGCGGCTTAGTCTCCAGCTTGTCTGGAGCGCCATTGAGGATGCGGGCTATAATCCAAGGCAACTGGCCGGCAGCAATACAGGAGTGTTCATCGGCGTGGCAGGACATGATTATGCCGACGTATTGGCCAAGGGAGTTGTCGAGAGCGAAGCGCAAGCGCTGACGGGCAATGCCCATAACGTGCTCACCGGCCGGATCTCCTTCCTGCTGGATCTTCACGGTCCAAGTGAGCCGATCGATACGGCTTGCTCCAGCTCGCTCGTCGCTGTGCACCGTGCGGTTGAATGCCTGAGCAACGGCGAATGCGATTTAGCTCTGGCCGGGGGCATTAATGTCATTGCAAGCCCCTCCTTGTATGTTTCGTTCGACAGCGTCGGCATCTTGAGTCCCGACGGCAAGTGCAGGACGTTCGACAAGGATTCGAGCGGTACGGTCCGCGGCGAAGGAGCGGGAATTCTGCTGCTGAAGCCTCTGAACCAGGCCGTTCGGGATGGAGACCACATCTACGGCGTCGTTCGGGGAACCGCTGTCAACCACGGCGGCAAAGCCGGGTCCCTCACAGCGCCCAACCCGAAGGCGCAGGCCAATGTCGTCGCAGCCGCTTATGAAAAGGCAGCGATCGATCCGGGCACCGTCGGCTATATCGAAGCCCATGGAACCGGCACTGCCTTAGGTGATCCGGTGGAGATTAACGGTTTGAAGGCAGCGTTTAAACGACTGTACGGCAAGTGGAGCCGCACGTATAACGGCCCGCATATCGGCATTGGCACTTTGAAGACGAACGCCGGTCATCTGGAGACGGCGGCGGGGGTAGCCGGAATCCTGAAAATTGTCGGGGCGATGAAACGCGGGGTTTTACCGGGCCTCCTTCATTTTGACGAGATCAATCCGTATATTCAGCTAACCGGCAGTCCGTTCTATCTGGTCAAAGAGACGCAGCCCTGGAGCCGGATCAAGGACAACTCCGGTCGCGAGCTTCCTTACCGGGCCGGCATCAGCTCCTTCGGATTCAGCGGAGTGAATGCCCATATTGTATTGGAAGAATACACCGGCGCTTGTCTGCCGGAGCCTGATCGGGAAGATGTGCTGATTACTCTGTCTGCACGCAACGAAGAGCGGCTGCGGGAATATGCGGAATCGTTGAGCCGGTTCTTGAAGCAGAGCGGGACCGGGGAGTCCGGCCACGCTGCAGCAAGGCTGCAGGCTATCCTTACCGGCGAGGTGCAGCAACTGGTCGCCGAGATTGCCGGAATTTCAGGCGAGGACCTGGATGGCGAAACTCAGCTTATGGAGTGCGGCTTGGACACCATTCTGCTTGCCCGGTTGGGGGAAGCGGTGGAGGAGCGGTTCGGCCCAGGAATGGAGAGCATGGAATGGCGGCCGGAATGCCGCATTAAGGAGCTGGTGCGAATCCTTGCTGCCACAGCATCTGTGAAGCGCCGCTTCGGCCGGCACAGGGGAGCTGCTGCAGGTGTCAGTCTGCGGCAGATTGCGTACACGCTGCAAACGGGCAGAGAGGCCATGGAAGCAAGACTTGCCTTTATCGCCGAGGACCTGGAGGATCTGCAGGCCAAGCTTGAAGCTTACCTTGACGGAGCAGCGGCTGGAGATTCCGGCATCAGCTCATCGCAAGGTAGGGGGGCTCACAGGTCCGAAGACGACCTGGAGGCAGAAGTGGCACAACTGAAGCTTCCCGAAGAGCTGGAGCGGCTCGCTGCCTTGTGGGCGCAAGGCGCTGATTTCAGCGAATGGAACCGGCTGTATCCTTCCGGCTTGCCCGGAAGAGTACAGCTGCCCGCATATCCGTTCTCCCGCCAACGCTATTGGGTGGAACCGCTGGCGGAGGTGTCCGCCGGGTCGGGAGAGCCGCCTGCCGTTGTCCCGCAGGCGGCTCTGACCGCACTCATCGACAGCAATGAATCGAATTTAGTCCGCCAGTGCTATAAGAAGCTGCTGCGGGCGGAAGCGTTCTATCTGCAGGATCATATCGTTGACGGCCGCATGATTCTGCCCGGTGTGGTCCACCTGGAGATGGCCCGCATGGCCGGGGAATTGGCGCATCCGTACCAGCATGTGACCGGCTTGGCCAACGTCACGCTGATTCAGCCGCTGCAATTGACGGGAGAGCCTGTCGAAGCATGGACCTCCATTCATCAGTCGGCAGCGGGCTATGACTTCAGGATTAGCCTGGAAGACGGAACGGTCAGCTCTCAAGGCGAGATTCACTACGGGGCCCTGCCGGATGTTCCGTCCGAACGTTTAGATCTGCAGGGAATCGCCCGGCGGTGCCGCACGGAAATGGAGCAGAACGAATTTTACGATTTGTTTGAGGGTGCCGGATTTGCCTATGGTACAACCTTCAAGCCGCTGCGTCGAATCTCCTTTTACGGTGATGAGGCGCTCGCGAGCATTCATTTGCCTGACCGCTTGCAGCAGGATTTCCATTCATTCCTGCTGCATCCCGTCCTGATGGAGGGGGCGCTGCAGACTGCGGGCTTTCTGGCCAACCGCCATGCGCAAAAGGAAAGTCCGTACATCCCGTTTGCGATTGGCAGTCTTGAAATCTACGGTGAACTGCCGGAGCACTGTCTGGCGTATGCCTCGTTCTCGTCCTCTGCATGCGAAGAAGAGGTGCTGAGGCTGGATGTAAGTCTGGTCGATTCCGAGGGGAACGTGCGAGTCAAGATTAAGGACTACAGCGTGAGGCCGCTTATCCGGCGTGGTAACGGCCAATCCCTCCTGTACCGTCCTGCTTGGGAGGAGAAGCAGAGGGAGCAGGATGACGTTCCCGTGGAGGGTCCGATCGTGCTGTTCCATGATGACAGCAGCTTATGCGGGACATTGTCCGCAGCGACGGGCCAACGGGTCATTCTTGTGAAGCCGGGAGATCGCTTTAGGCGCATGGGGACCGACAGCTATTTGATAAATCCGTTATATGAAGAGGAATACCGCCAATTATTTGAAGAGCTGGAGGAAGTGGCTCCGGGCTACTCACATATCGTACACATGTGGTCGCTTGAAGCACGGGGCGAGAGCATTTCCCCGACCGACCAGCTTGATCGCGGCCTGTTGTCACTCTTCTATGTGAGCAGGGCTGCTGTTGCTGCCGATTCGGACCATGAGGTCCGGATGGTTCATCTGTATCGGCGGGATGATCCAGCAGGCGCGGCCGTCGGCGGCTTTTACAAAAGCTTATATCTTGAGAACAGACACTGGCTCGGCCGTTCCGTCGGTATGGACCCGGATGCCCCGGAGCTGCTTCCGGAAATTCTTCTACGGGAGCTTACCAGCGGCGGACCTGAGCGGGAGGTGCGTTATCTCGGCGTTGTGCGGCAGGTGAGAAAGCTTGAGATTTACGAGCCGTCACACGTAAACACCACGCCCTTGAGGGAGAACGGCGTTTATTTGATTACGGGGGGCGCGGGCGGCATAGGGTTTCAGGTCGCCCTGCATCTGGCCAAAAATTACCATGCCAGGCTGGTATTGAACGGCAGAACGGCTATGAACGAGGGGATTGCGGCCAAGCTTGCTGAATTGGAACGGGCGGGAGGCCAGGCGGTCTATGTGAGCGGAGATATATCCGACCAAGCGGATGTGGGATTCGTGCTGAGACAGGCCAAAGCCCAGTTCGGCCGGATTAACGGAATTCTCCACTGTGCTGGCATTATCCGGGATTCTATCGCCCTCCGCAAGCAGCGCGAGGATATCATGGATGTGCTGGAGCCCAAAATTTCCGGCGCGGTTTATCTGGATGAGGCGTTGCGGGATGAGCCGCTGGATCTGTTCGTCCTGTTCTCCTCGATATCGGGCGAGATCGGCAACGTTGGGCAATGTGACTATGCCTATGCCAACAGCTTCCTAGACCATTTTGCCCGCAAACGGGAAGCGCTGCGCATGGAGCATAAGCGTTACGGTAAAACCGTCTCCATCAATTGGCCATTGTGGGAGGACGGCGGCATACCGGTCGATGAGGCAACCAGGCGTTTCATGAAACAAACATTGGGGTTGTTGCCCCTTAGCCATGAACAGGGAATCCGCTTATTCGAGGAATGTCTGGGGTCTGACGAGGAGCAGCTGATGGTGCTTTACGGCAACCGGGACAGAATGAAGGCCGTGCTTATCGGATCATGAGGCAGAGCGTAAGGAAATACTTGGAGGAAGAGGAGGGGTTATACGTTGGATGCCCAAATTAATCTTTCGGTAAAAGTAACCAAAGATCTTATTCAGTCAATTGTGACTATTTGCAGTCTTAGCGAGCAGGAGATTTTGCACCATACGGAGCTGGAAAAGTACGGATTTGATTCCATAACCCTGACGGAGTTGACGAATAATCTGAATAAGAAGCTGGGACTTAAGCTTACACCGGCTCTTTTTTTTGAAATGAAAGAAATCACTGTACATTCTATTGCACAGCAGCTCTGTGCCAAGTATCCGCAGGAGCTGGCGGTATGCTATTCCGAGCCTTCAGGGTCTGCCAAATCTTCAAACCTTGGAAGCAAGGACATTGCCGCAGAGCCGGAGCTTGTATTCCGTAAAACGCAACCGTCGGCTGCAAGCTCTGCGGGAGAAGCGCTGAAAGACAGCGGCTTCGTGCCGGTCAATACCGCCAAGGCGGTGAACCCTTTCCGAACAGCTGCCCGTGTAACCGGCTTGCGGGAGGAGCCGCTTGCCTCACAGTCGGCCGGTGGCGATCTGCCCGAAGAGGCCCGGCCGGCGCCGGCTTTGAACGAAAGGGTTACAATGGATGAACCGCAACCTTGTGGGGCGGTTGCAATCATTGGCATCGGAGGGGTGATGCCCCAATCCGACAATCTGGAGGAATTCTGGGACCATCTCGTCAAGGGGAATGATCTTATAACGGAAATTCCTTCGGAACGTTGGGATTGGCAGGCATTTTACGGCGATCCGATGAAGGAAACGAACAAATCGCAATGCAAATGGGGCGGCTTCCTTAAGGATGCTGCCTCTTTTGACCCTCTCTTCTTCAGGATGTCGCCGAATGAAGCGCTGCTGCTTGATCCTCAGCAGCGCAAGTTTCTTGAAACGGTGTGGCAGACCATCGAAGATGCGGGCTATAGCCCGTCGTCGCTGGCCGGCAGCCAGACCGGGGTTTTCGTCGGTGTTACCAACAATGAATACACCGATTTGATTGCAGAGTCGGGACTTCCTGTGGATGCGCATTCGATCGTATCGAATGCGCACTTTCTGATTGCCAACCGGACCTCCTATATTTTCGATTTCCATGGTCCCAGCGAGGCGGTGGACACCGCATGCTCCAGCTCGGCGGTGGCTCTTCACCGGGCCGTAATGTCCTTGCAGGCCGGCGAATGCAGGCTTGCAGTGGCAGGAGGAGTAAATTTATTGGCCTCTCCACGCAGTATGGCAGCCTTTGACAAGGCAGGGATGCTCAGCAAGTCAGGACGCTGCAGTACCTTCAACAAGCAGGCAGACGGCTTTGTCCGGGGGGAAGGCATCGGGGCGCTGCTGTTGAAGCCGCTGGCCCAGGCGGAAGCGGACCGTGACCTGATTTATGCTGTAATCAGGGGAACCGCCGTCAATCATAGCGGACGGTCCAAGTCATTTACAGCGCCCAATCCAAGCGGGCAGGCCGCAGTGATTAAAGAGGCGGTTGCCAGGGGCGGTATTGATCCGTCTGCCGTTTCCTATATCGAGGTTCACGGCACAGCGACCACGCTGGGCGATACCGTGGAGCTGGAGGGGATCAAGAATGCATTCGCGGAGCTGGGCAAGCAGCAGGGGACACCAACTGTGCCTGCACCCGCATGCGGCTTGGGCTCGGTTAAATCCAACGCCGGACATCTGGAGGCGGCATCAGGGATGGCCAGTCTGCTGAAGGTAATCTTGGCGCTCAGAGCCAAGGAGCTGCCGCCCAGCATTCATTGCGGTGAATTAAACCCGTTTATCCAACTGGACGATAGCCCGTTCTACATTGTTCGCGAGAGACAGGAGTGGCGGCAGCCGGTGGATGCAAGCAACCGGAAGCTTCCACGTGTGGCCGGTATCAATGTGTTCGGCGCGGGAGGGGTTAACGCCCACATCATTATCGGGGAATACGAACAGCCGGCTTCGCCGGAGCCTGCGGGTACGGACGAACCGGTCGTGATGGTATTCTCGGCCAAAACTAAAGACAGCTTGCGGGAGATTGTGAAGGCCACGGCAGCATTTGCTGAGGACGATCACCGTTTTGAGCTTCGGAATGCCGCCTACACCTTGCAGACGGGCCGTGACGAGATGGAGGAGCGAGTTGCTTTTGTGATTCAAACCGCCGAGGAATTTGTGGAGAAGGCCCGGCTCTATGCAAGCGGACAAGCGCCCGAAAGCGAGGACGGCATCTTTGAGACGGCGCCTCCAACGGTCAAGCAAGGCATTTGCGATTTAATGAGCCAGGATGCAACCAGCCGCTTGTATGTCGATATGCTTCTGCAGAGCAAGCAATGGTTCACCATTGCCAAGTTATGGGTGAACGGTGTTTCTGTAGAGTGGGCGAAGCTCCACCCGGCAGGAGCCAGATCCCGGTTGCGCCTCCCGACCTACAGGTTTGCGAAGCAGCGGTATTGGATAGCCCGGTCAGGGGAGCTTAACCGGAGCCGGGAGGGAGTGCCTTCTGCTTCAGGGGAGACGGAGAAGCGCTCAACGTTCACTGTCCAGGAATCCATCGGGCCGGAGGAAGCCGCCAGCCGGTATTTCGGGGACAGAATCAGCTCCATGCTGGGAATCCGTCCGGAGGAGCTTCGCATGGACAAGGAGCTGCAGGAATTCGGCTTCGATTCCATCATGGCAATGAAATTCAAATATGAGGTGGAGAATGAGTTGGGGCTGACGCTTCCGATGGAGGTGTTGGGAGAGAGCCGCTGTATCAAGGATCTGGCGGCGCGCATCGTATCCGATCCCGGACAGGAGGAGCTGCGGAAGGCGATCACAGGCACCTGCCCGGAGCCCGAGATCGAATCTTTAGAAACGGAACAGCTGGATGCTTTGTTCGAATCTTTGAACCGGAAGCTTCACGGCGAGACGGTGCTTCCTTAAGGAGACGGTCCTCCCGCCTTCGCATACATGTCTTGCAGTGAGCCTTTCACTCTGGAAGGAGAGAAACCATGCTAAACCACAATCAGTTTGTCCAACTATCCGACAAGGAGAAAAGGGAAGTTCTGCAACGAATGCAGCAGCTTGTACAGGATAAAGAGCTTCATGAGGATTCCGGTTCACCGGTCCGGAATGAGGCTGCGGGATCGGACCGGGAGCGCTACCGCCCGTTTCCGTTGTCGGATATGCAGGAATCATTTTCGGTGGGCAAGTTTTTCGGGGGAACGACCGATCGTGTGGGCTGCCATATCTATTTCGAGCTGGAGGAATACGATCTGGATATCTCCGCCTTGACCTCTGCCTGGAACCGGTTGATTACGTATCATGAGATGTTGAGGACCGTCGTATTGGCCAACCGGTCCCAGCAGCTTCTGGAACAGGTTCCCGAATATGTGCCGGAGGTATATGACTTAACCGGCAAGGATCAGGGGGAGGTTGACCGCCGGATCGGGGAGATCAGGCAGCGCATGTCCCACAAGCTGTACGGCACGGGCGAATGGCCTTTGTTTGAAATAGGTGTGTCCCGGCTGGACCAGGGCCGGCATATCATTCACTTTAGCATTGATGAGTGGCTGGTCGATGGCTTCAGCATGGCGACATTGTTCAAGCAGTGGTACCGGCTGTACCGAGAACCGTCCTGTGAGCTGCCGCCGCTGCAGTTCACGTTTCGTGAATATATGTTGTATCAGCGTAATCAGGAGGGGTCTCCCCGATACAAGCGCGATTTGGCCTACTGGATGAAGAAGTATGCCGAGGTGCCAAGCGGTCCTTCTCTTCCCTATGCCCTGAACCCTGCCAAGCCGACTGAGCAGCCTTACTATGAGCGTAGGCGCTATCAGCATGTAGTCGGCAAGGAAGACTGGACACGGCTCAAACATATTTCCCAGGACATAGGCATTTCGCAAACGGCACTGCTCATCCTGTGCTTCAGCGAGCTGCTGTCGTATTGGAGCGGAGATGATGCTTTTTCTATCATCCTTACGTACTTTAACCGGCCGCCCGTTCATCCGCAGATTGACCAGGTTGTCGGTCCTTTTGTATCCACCAACATTTTCACGATCGAACAGATCCGCCGGCTATCGATCAAAGCTAAAGCAAAGGGCTATCAACAAAAACTGTGGGAGGATCTTGACCACAGCAGTGTGAGCGGAATTCGGGCCTTGCGGGAGCTGCGGGTGCGCAGCAAGCAAGCCCCCGCTCTGTCCATTCCGGTTGTATTCACCAGCATGCTGAACAATGCGGGGCGGGCGGCGGAGGACAGCTGGCTGGCCAAGACAGTGTATTCGATCTCCCAGACACCGCAGGTCTGTCTGGACCACCAGGCCTATGAGCAGGATGGTCGGCTGACCGTGATGTGGGATGTTGTGGAGCAATATTTTCAACCGGGGACTGTAGCCCGCATGTTCGCCGATTACGTGAATATTATCGGGCAGCTCGCGAGCGGGGAGATCTGGGACCAGATTTCCTTGAAGGACAAGCTTCCGGCACCGCAGCTGCTTGCCGCAGGAACATCTCCGGCGGGAAGATATGATAAATTCCGGCTGTCCGATATGCAGCAGGCGCAATTATTCGGACGTCTGAACCATAAGACGGGCTGCCGGATGTACCAGGAATTTGATTTGGAGGGGCTTGATATTGCCCGCCTCCAGCAAGCCTGGAACCGTGTGGTCGGAGCCCATGATATGCTGCGGGCCGTCGTTCACGAGAACGGCACGCAGCAGGTATTGGAATCGGTGCCGGAGTATGTGGTTTCTGTTGAATCCTATCGGCAGTCGAATGAAGAAGTGGACCCTCGGGCAGCAGAAAGGATACGGCAGGACAAGCAGCAAATGCAGTTTCCCTTGAACCAGTGGCCCTTGTTCGATCTGTCGGTTTCGATGTGGAAAGGGAACAAGGCGCGGATTCATTTGACCATCGATGCATTGATCGCAGATGGGAACAGCATTGCTATGCTATATCATGACCTATTCAAGCTGTATGAGACTCCCGAAGCTTCCCTGGAGGAAGCCGGGTTAACTTACCGTGATTATCTGGAGGAAGCCGGCCGTTTCCGCAAATCGGACGAGGGCAAGGCGATGGCGGCATACTGGAAGGAGAAAATGAAGGATCTGCCTTCCGGCCCCGTGCTCCCCTATGCTGTCGGCGGCGGAACGGCAAACGGACACCGCCGGCTGGAGGGGAGAATCCACAACTGGGCGGGGTTCAAGCGAAAGGCAGCGGAACTGTCCATTGAGCCCGGAATTCTGTTGTTCGCCGCCTATGCTCAAGTGCTGGAGGAGCAGAGCAAACAGGAGCCCTTCACCGTCGTATTCGTCGATTGGAGCCGTCCGGCGGTTCATCCGGATATTCAACGGATCGTCGGTGACTTCACCTCGCTCAGCTGGGTTGTGATCCGCCCTTCCGGTCTGTCTTTTGCCGAGAGGGCCCTCAGCTTGCAAGAGAGCATCCGCAAGGACTTGGCCTGCGGTGCCGTCAGCGGCTTGGGAGAGCTGCGCAAGAAGCTGATGCTTGCTTCACCGGCTGCTCCGCTCAGCTTCCCGGTCGTATTTACTAACAGCATTGCAGGCGGAGCCTTGCCGCTGCCGCCGGAGGTGGCGGCCGGGTTCGGGCAATCCGCTACCCCCGGTGTCTATTTGGACAACATGAGCCTTGAGCGCGAGGATTCCCTCTGGGTCCAGTGGGATTACGATGCATCCATGCTGCCGCCGGAAATAGCGGAGAGCATGTTCGAGCGGTACCACGGCTTGCTGACCGACCTGGCCCATGATCCCGATCTGTGGGGGGCGGATTACGTTAACCGGCTGCCTGAGTCTACCGGCTGCATCCACTCGCTATTCGAGAAGCAGGCGGCGAGAAATCCTGATGCCGTGGCCCTTACCTTCAACGGATTGCAGATGACGTATGGGGAGCTGGACAAGCGGGCGAACCGGCTGGCGCATTATTTGCGCAAGCAGGGTGCAGGGCCAGAGGTAATGATCGGATTGTGCTTGGAGCGTTCCTTCGAACTGCTGATCGGCATTCTGGCTATCCTTAAAAGTGGAGGGGCCTACATACCCTTGGACCCTCACAGTCCCAAGGAACGGCTGGCTCTCATTATCGAGGATGCCAATCTGCCGCTTATTGTTACCCGGACCGGGCAGCTGTCCGAGCTGCCTAAACCGGATCAGGCCCGGTTCATCTGTCTGGACCTTATTGAGGAGGAGCTTGCCGTAGAGGATGACCGCAATCCGGACAGCGGTGCGCACGGCGATAACGTATCTTATGTCATCTATACGTCCGGCTCCACCGGCAAGCCCAAGGGAGCTCTGATCCCCCACTCCAACGTAGTCCGCCTGTTCTCTTCGAGTGAGGCTTGGTTCGGATTCGGGGAGAATGATGTCTGGACGCTGTTTCACTCGTATGCGTTTGATTTTTCCGTATGGGAAATCTGGGGGGCGCTGCTTCACGGCGGACGTCTGGTGATTGTTCCTTACGCGGTCAGCCGTTCCTTCGATGAGTTCTACCGGCTGGTTGCTGCCGAAGGGGTTACGGTGCTTAATCAGACGCCGACCGCCTTTAAGCAATTTATGCTGACTGAAGACCGGCTGGAGCATCCGGCAGTCTTGTCGCTCCGGTATGTCATCTTCGGAGGGGAGGCGCTTAACCCGCAGAGCCTGGCACCTTGGATTCAGCGGCACGGCGACCGGGAACCGGAGCTAATCAATATGTACGGCATTACGGAGACCACGGTACATGTTACCTACCGGCCGATAACCGGCGCTGATCTTGTCTCCAAAACCAGTGTCATCGGCACTCCTATCCCCGACTTACAGCTGTACATATTGGATGCCAAGCTGCGCCAGGTGCCATCAGGGACTCCGGGGGAACTGTATGTAGGAGGCAAGGGGCTGGCCAGAGGGTACTTGAACCGACCGAAACTGACTGCAGAGCGGTTTATTCCGAACCCGTTCTCCGGGGAGCCGGGCAGCCGGTTGTATAAGACCGGGGATGCCGCATTGCGTCTGCCTGGCGGCGATGTGGAATATCTCGGCCGTCTGGATCTGCAAGTGAAGGTGCGCGGCTTCCGGATCGAGCTGGGTGAGATCGAAACGGCGCTGCTCCGGATGAACGGGATTCGGCAGGCGGTTGTGGCTGTGCAGGACAAGGATACCGACGATCCCAAGGTTGTCGCCTACGTCATTGGCGCCAACCGGGAGGAGCTGACTGCCAAGGAAGTCCGGCAGCATGTAAGAGGACTCCTGCCGGATTATATGGTGCCTAACGTTATTGCCCGGATCGCTGAGCTTCCGTTGACAGAGAACGGCAAGCTGGACCGGGAGGCTCTGCCATGGCCGCTTCCGGCCGTAGAGGCGGAGCGGCCTGCCGGGAATGGCAGTGCCGACTATCAAGGATTGGTCAGCAGTCTGATCGACATCTTCCGTGAAGCGCTGGACACCGGGGATGCGGTAACGGCGGAGGATGATATTTTTGATCTCGGGGCAACCTCGTTGACACTCATGACGGCCAATCAGCGGATTGCGGACCGGTATGAAGTCAGCGTCCCCATCGAAATCTATTTCTCCAATCCGGCTATCCGGGATATCGCGGCTTATATACACGGTCATGCGGCAGGCGGAAATCCCGCCGACATTGAAGCCAAGGGAGAGACGTCCGCAAGCCGGATCGGCTTGACGGAGGAGCTTCTTGGAATGTTCAAGGAGGCGCTGGAAACGGAGGAGGACATTCAGGCATCCGACGATTTGTTCGATATAGGCACCACCTCGCTGACAATTATGACAGTAAGCCGGATGGTGGAAGAGAAATACAAGGTCACGATCCCGGTGGATCTGTTCTTCCGCTCGCCTACAATTGAGGAAGTTGCCAAGTTTATTGCAGGTGAGGCGATGACGGACGCTTCCGGCTCTTCCCTTCCGGCATTGGGAGCTGCCGGAGTTGCTGGAGCTGCCGGAAGGGAAGCAGCGGCTTCTGCACTGGCCTTGGATGAGAAACCGGTACAGACCGTACAGCTGCAGGCTCCGCCGTTCAAAAAGATCTTTTACCGCTTCGCATCAAGCAAACACCGCTTTGTGCAGAAGCCGATATCATTTGTTGTTTTTTCCGCTTTCCTTGCACTGCTGAAGATGGAGAAGGTGAAGGGTGACAGCAAATTCCTGTATCCTTCGGCCGGCGGACGCAATGGTGTTCAGGCGTATGTATATATCAAGGAAGGCGGCATAGAAGGTCTGGCCGGCGGCTTGTATTATTACCATCCGCTGACGCATGAACTGTATTTAATCAGCAGCCCGCTCATGATCGATTCCTCTGTCCATATGGAGTTGAACCGGTCTGTGTTTGAGCAATCCGCTTTCAGCATCTTCTTCATCGCCCAGCTAAATGCACTGCGGCCGGTGTACGTGGATTACAGCGAGAGTCTGGCCAAGCTGGATGCCGGATACATGGCGCAGCTGCTGGTGAACAGACAGCACGAATTCAATATCGGGCTGTACCCGGCCATCGGGCTTGATTTTGAGCGCATTGCCGACAGCTTCCGGCTGGACGACGGCAACCGGTACATCTTCTCTCTTATGGGCGGTTACTATGATTATCGGGCCGAGGATGGTCCGCTGTTCGATGAAGCGGCATTGGTGCAGACCTTGAGGGACAGCCGCCTTGACATTGCCGGACATTTCAGAACGCGTCCCGTATACGAGACGGCGGCGGATATTCTCCGCATCCAGCGTGAGCGGAAGTTTAATATTCTAAGCCGCAAAGAGCTTGTTCAGCTTACGCGGGAACAGCCTCATATCCGCAGATTCCATGAAGACGATCAGCGGATTGCGCTGGCTCCGCACGAATGGGACTCGTCCCATTACATCCTTCGCGCCAGCAGACGGCATTATATAGATGCCTCTGTTTCCTTCCGCCAGTTCAGCAAATGGCTGTCCACGCTTGGCACGGAAGAGATTGATTCGGTGGAGAAGGGGCTGTACACGCCTCCCGGCGGTGTCTCCGGTCTAAAGATATACATCTATGCCAAAGAGAACGGTGTAGAGACGCTTCAGGAGGGGATATACGAATACAATCGGAGTAAGAATGCTTTAACCATGATTCACGCCGGCTTATCCGAGCCGATTCGCGCCTGCCACACCCCCTTCAATATCAAAATCAGTGTGGAAGCCAAGTTCTTCATCTTCCTGGTCGGCAATTTGTCGGAGAGCCGTCTTCTCCTTGGAGAGGGCTGCACGGCTTATGCACAGCTGGAATCCGGGATGATCGGACAGGTATTGATGGACAGACAGGCGGAATGCGGAATCGGAACGGTGCCAATCGGCGGAATGGACTTCGGCAAGATTGCCCGCGATTTCGGGGCCAGGGATGAGGATATCTATATTCACAGCTTCATGTGCGGCTCCGTGGAATTCGAAGAGGAGAGGGACCCAGGATATGTCCTGGAGGAGAACGGGGCGGCGCCGAATCTGCTGACAGAGAAGCAGCCGCAGCATAAACTAGCGGAATCTCCCGTTCGGACGGCAGAACATTTGGAGTTGCCTCTCCAGCAGGCCGAGCGTCCGAAACTGCCCGTCCAGCAGGGCAAGCTGCATTTTCCGTTGTCGCTGGGACAGCAATCGTTGTTCTTTGTACATTGCTCTTATCCGGAGAGTGCCGCGTACAATACGGCTTACCATGTCAGAATCCGGACTCCGCTGCACCTTGATCTGTTCAAGCGGGCGCTGGAGTTTCTCGTCTTCAAGCATCCGCTGCTCCGGACGACCTTTGCTGTTATCGAAGGGGAAGAGACGCAGATTGTACACGAACAATATGATCCTCCCATCGAGCTGATCGATGCCTCCGGATGGGATGAAGCGCGGCTGACCGCCGAAAATATCAAGGAGTACCGTGTTCCGTTCACTTTGACGGAGCGGCCGGGCTTCCGCGTAGTTCTATTCCGCATTACGGATAACGATCATGTGCTGCTGTTTAATATCCATCACATCATCACGGATTTCACCTCCACAGGTCTGATGATTCAGGATTTGTGGACGTTCTACGGCAAGCTGATGGATGACCCGGGGACTGTGCCTGTGACTGGGCCGGATATGCGTTACTTCGATTATATTGCCTGGCAGAGAACGGAACTGGAGGGCGAAGAGGGGAAGAGGATGTGGACGTACTGGGAATCGCAGTTAGGCGGCGATCTTCCCGTGCTTAACTTGCCGACGGATCGTCCCCGTCCGCCTGTCCAGACCACCAGTGGGGCAACCCTGAATTTTAGCATCGACAAGGCATTGACGGACGAGCTTGTGAAATTTTCGCGCAAGGAAAAGAAAACATTGTACACGGTGGCATTAACCGCCTTCCAGGTGCTGCTCCACCGTTATTCCGGGCAGGAGGATGTGCTTGTCGGGACGACGGCTTCAGCCAGAGGCCCGCTCCGCTTTCAGGATGCCTCGGGTTATTTCATTAACCCGCTTGTCATCCGGGCGGATCTGTCAGGCGGACCGACCTTCAGGGAAGCGCTTGAACGGATCAGCCAGACGCTGTATTCGGCTCTGGACAACCAGAACTATCCGTTCTCGCTGATGGTCAAGCAGTTGAAGCCGGTAAGGGATCTCAGCCGGTCTCCCGTATTTCAGGTTACCTTCCAACTGCTGAGCCAGAATATGACCGCCAAGATGAACGGCGGAGACGGGACCGTCGAACGTTATGAAATCCCCCAGCAGGAAGGCCAGTTTGATCTGGAGCTGGAATTGCTGGAGGGAACGGACGGAATGAAGGGCAGATTGGCCTACAACAAGGACTTATGGCATGAGAACACGATGGAGCGATTCCAGGCGCATCTTGTTAATCTGCTGCGGGAAATCGTCGCCGATCCGGATCGGAAGCTGCTGTCTTACGATTTTCTCGGACAAGAGGAGAAGCAGCTTCTTCTGGAGACATGGAATGACGGGACCAGGGACTATCCCCGTAATCAGTCCATACACGGGCTGTTTGAGCAGCAGGTGGAACAACATCAACATGAGCTTGCCGTTACCGCACGGGGAGCAGGCGGCCAATCTGCATCGATCACCTATGGGGAGCTAAATGCACGGGCTAACCGGTTGGCACACTTCCTGCGCTCCATCAGCACGAAGCAAGGCGGAGTAGTGGGAATCTGCCTGGAGAAATCGATGGAGACGGTCGTATCCGTGCTTGCCGTCTTCAAAGCGGGCTGCGCCTACGTGCCGATTGACCCCGCTTATCCGCGGGAGCGGATCGGATTTATAACCGCAGACGCCAATGCCGGAATCATTATAACCACCTCCGATATGGAGCCGAGCTTCGATGCGCAGCAGTCCACCATCATCTGTCTAGATTCAATGCAGGACCAACTGGACCGCTGCAGGGACGACAACCCCGGCGATCCGCCGCAGTCCGAGAGTCTGGCCTATGTGATCTACACCTCCGGCTCAACGGGAACGCCCAAAGGTGTAGGCATTACGCATGGCAGTGCTGTCAACATTTTCTGCGGATATCGGGATGTTTACTTACTTGAGAAGAACAACAGGATTCATTTGCAGATGGCGGCCTTCACGTTCGACGTATTTATTGGCGATCTGATGCGGGCGCTCTGTTCAGGCGGCCGGCTGGTGCTCTGCCCAAGGGAAAGCGTAATAGATCCTGTCCAGCTGCACCGTCTGATCGTTGAAGAGGGCATTCATATTGCAGAATTTGTGCCGGCGGTGATGCGGCATCTGGTTCAATACATGAAGAATGCAGGCATAATGCTGGATACCATGCAGACCGTGATCATAAGCTCTGACAGCTGGAATATGAAGGATTTGCAGGAGTTCCGCCGTTATTTCGCCAAGGGTACACGGTTTATCAACGCCTATGGGGTGACAGAGGTTACCATTGACAGTACCTATGTGGATTGCGCGGAGCTGGATTCCGACAATCAGGGCTTTGTCCCCATCGGCAGGCCCTTCCCGAATACCGACATCTACATTGTGGACCCGGAACTGAAGCCGGTTCCCATTGGTGTAGCGGGTGAGCTCTGTATTGGCGGCAAGGGAGTTGCGGCAGGTTATCTGAACCGGCCGAAGCTGAACGCCGAGAAATTCGTCGCGAACCCGTTCAGAGAGGGCGGTAATGAGCGGATGTACCGTTCGGGCGATATGGCGCGGTACTTGCCGGACGGCAGCATTGAATTTCTGGGCAGAGCGGACTACCAGGTGAAGGTGCGCGGCCTGCGGATTGAAGTGGGCGAGATTGAGGAGGTGCTTGCGCGTCATCCCTCCGTCGGGGCCGCGGTTGTGCTTGCGAAGCAGGATCAGACAGGCGAGAGCATCCTGATCGGTTACTATACAGAGAACGGGCCAAGCAATCTGCCGCTCGACGAATTACAGGATTATGCGCGGAGCAAGCTCCCGGAATACATGGTGCCGACGATCTTTATCCGGCTTGACGCCTTCCCGTTGACCAGCAACGGCAAGATCGACCGCAAGGCTCTGCCGGCGCCGGACTTGGCATTGAAGGTATCCATGCGCGATATCGTCCAGCCGGCAACTGAAACGGAGCGGCGGATGGTTGCAATCTGGCAGCGGGTTCTTCAGTTGGAGAACCTCGGTGTTACGAACGACTTTTTTCTGGTCGGCGGCCATTCATTCCTGGCGATCAAGCTGCTTGACGAGCTGAAGCGGGAGCTGCGGGCGGATATTTCCCTGATGGAATTTTTGGAGAATCCGAACATTCGCGAAATGGCCCGACGGTTTGACAAGGAGGACGAACATGTAGACGAAGTGGAAGAAGCATGGGCCGGCAGTCTGGAGGCAGAGGCCATACAGGCAGAGGTGGCTTATCCGGAGTGGGACAGACCGCGGAACATCCTGCTGACCGGTGCGACGGGACATCTGGGAATATATCTGCTGGTGAACCTTCTTGAATTGCATGAGACGGCGGTGGTCCATTGTCTGATTCGCGCGAAGAATGTGGCTGAAGCCCGTGACAGGCTGGAACGTACGCTCCGGAAGCATCTGCTCTGGCGGGAGAAGCTGCTTGACAGAGTGATTCCTGTGGTTGGAGATTTGGAGCAGCCGCTGCTGGGGCTTGCCAGCGATCAATATGACGAACTGGCGCGCAAGATCGACCTCATCTTCCATAATGGCGCATATGTAAATTTTGCTTATCCGTACCAGGTGCTGAAGAAGGCCAATGTGAACGGAACAGCGGAGGTGCTGAAGCTGGCCGCCCAATCCAGAATCAAGCCGGTACATTACATTTCTACCACCTCCGTCTTTGAGAATACCGAAGCAAGATCCGGCATGTTTCAACGTGACATCGTGATCGGCGACAATGCGGAGCTGGTTCACAACAGGAAGCTGGACCAGACGCTCGGATATACCCAGAGTAAATGGGTGGCGGAGAAGCTGGTGCAGCGGGCCAGAGAGCAGGGAATGCTAGTTACCATTTACAGACCCGACATCATCTCGGGACATAGCCGGACCGGCATCTGGAACAACAATGACTTTGCAGCCAAAACATTGCAAAGCATCGCAGAAGCGGGAATAATCCCCAAAGGACGTTTCAAATTCAACTGGCTGCCGGTGGAGCAGGCAAGTCAGGCGATCGTGCGGCTATCGAGCCTCCCGAAATGTCTGAACCGCAATTTTAATGTCGCCTCCCCGTATTCCTTCGAGCTGCGTGACTTGGCGGAATGGCTGACCGAAGCCGGATTCCCGGTTAAGGAATTGCCCTTCCACACATGGAGAAGACAGATGGAAGAGCTCCAAGCGAAGGCAAGCGTCTCTGGACAAATCCCAGACGAAGTATGGAAGGCCGCTGATAGTCAAGACTCGCGGGCAGTGCATGTCTATGATCTGAAGAATCTGAAGATCGGCCTTAGAGAGACGGACATCAGCTTCGAACCGATCGGCAAGGAACACATCCGTAAATACGTGGAATACTTTGTGCAGAATGGCTATTTGAAGAAAAAATAATAGATATGAAAAAGTAATAATCGCCAATAAATGGCGATTATTACTTTTTTTGTAGTGAATATGGCGAAGGGAGCGATTATAGTGATTCATGAAGAGCTCGAATCAAATGTAAAATCGTATTGCCGGTCATTCCCAACTACTTTTGGCAAAGCCAAAGGCTCCATTCTTTACTCCTCCGACGACAGACCGTACATTGATTTTTTTGCCGGAGCGGGTGCCCTCAATTACGGGCACAATCACCCTTACATCAAAGAGCGTCTAATCGCGTATTTGCAGGAGGACAGCATCATTCACGGCCTGGATATGTACACAGAGGCCAAGCAGCAGTTTATGACGGATTTCCAGGAACATATCTTAAGCCCCCGTGGAATGGAATACAAGCTGCAATTCTGCGGGCCGACAGGCACCAATGCAGTGGAGGCCGCCATGAAGATAGCCCGTAAGGTCACCCAACGCGCAGGCATCATCTCGTTCATGGGCGGGTTTCACGGGATGTCCCTCGGAAGCTTGGCGGCGACGAGCAATCGCTCTTCCCGTGCAGGTGCAGGTATGCCGCTGCACAATGTGACCTTCATTCCTTACTGCGACGGGTATCTCAAAAATTTCGATACTCTGGGCTACTTGGAGGCACTGCTCTCGGATACCCATTCCGGCGTGGAGAAGCCGGCTGCCGTTATCATCGAGACGGTGCAGGCGGAAGGGGGAATTTATGTTGCTCCTGCGCAGTGGCTGGAACAGCTGGCTGCGCTCTGCAAACAGCACGATGTGCTGCTGATCGTCGATGACATTCAGGTAGGCTGCGGCAGAACAGGATCATTCTTTTCCTTTGAACGCACGAATGTGCAGCCCGATCTAATCGTATTGTCCAAATCGATCAGCGGTTATGGACTGCCTATGTCTTTGCTGCTGCTGAAGCCGGAGCTGGATGTCTGGAGTCCGGGCGAGCACAATGGAACCTTCCGCGGGAATCAGATGGCCTTTGTTGGGGCTTCGGCTGCATTGGAATTGCGAAGCAACGAGAATTTAGATCAATCTGTATTGCAGAAGGGGGCTATCATCGAAAATTTCCTGCGCAATGAGATCAAACCTTTGATTCCGGAGGTAGACATACGCGGGATTGGACTGATATGGGGAATAGATTTCGGAGGCTGCGCTGATCCGATGAGTGCAGAGCGTGTAGCCAAAGCCTGCTTCCAGGCCGGGTTGATCATTGAGCGGGTCGGACGCAATGATACCGTTCTGAAGATCATGCCGCCTCTGATGATTGAACAGGATTTGCTGCTGCAAGGCTGCGAGATTATCAAGCAAACCATCCGATCGATCGCTTCGGGAGAACCTTTGGCCTCTTCTATTCTTTGAGAAATGCAAGTTGATTATTTTATTACTATTAGTGTAACATATGTATGTAATTCAAAAAAATAGGAGATTGGAGCTGGGAATCTATGAGTGAATCTAACAATTCCATAGAGAAAGCGGGGGGCGGACTATCCGAGGAGATATTGAGAGGACCGATTGCTCCCACATCGATCAAGCTGGCTGTGCCGGTCATCATTGGGCAATTAATGCTGCTTGGCTATGGTATAACCAATACGGTGTTCATCTCTATGATCGACAAGTCCTCGACAGCATTAATGACCGGAATCGGGCTGGTCTTTCCGATACATATGTGTTTCCTTGCCATGAGTCTCGGCCTGTTCACCGGGATGAGCTCGATTGTGGCAAGAGGGATCGGTGAGAAGAACAAGCAGGTAACCGACAGGGCGGCGGGTTCAGGCATTTGGCTGGCGATTGGGCTGGCACTACTCTCCATTGCCGTAATCTATCTATTCTCTGACAATATTCTCCCGTTCCTGTCCGGCTCCCAGATGAGTGAGGAAGCACTGAACAACGGGCTGACCTACTTGCACTGGATTCTCCCCGGACTCGGGATGATGCTGGTATTTCAGACGCTTCTGGGCGTGCTGCAGGGCGAAGGTCTATCCAAATATTACGGAATGGCTATGCTGCTCTCCACGGTAGTCAACATTATCCTCGACCCGATCTTTATATTCGGGCTGAATATGGGCGTTGCCGGCGCCGCATTGGCCACCACAATCTCGATCACCGTCTCTCTGTTATTTGTAATCAACCTGTTCCGCAGCAAGAAATCGAGTCTTCCTGTCAACTGGAAAGCCAGACATGTGGAACGTTCGGTAGTTGGCAAGATAGCCTATATCGGTCTGCCGCAGACGCTCAGCATGATCTCTTTGTCGGTTGCAAGCGCAGTTATTAACAATTTAATGGGCTCCATCAGCGAGCATGCAATGAACTCCTGGATCATTGTCGGAAGAATCGACGAGCTGCTTTTGCTGGCAGGCTATGGCTTTGGCAGCGCTGCATTGACCCAGATCGGTCAGAACTATGGCAGTGGAAATATGTCCCGCGTGCTCAGCATTTTCAAGACCAATGTGCTGCTGTCGCTTGCGCTTTGCATCGTGCTTGTTCTTATCTACAACGGCTTGGCGCCGTTTATCTTCTCCATGCTCACGGGAGTATCCGATGTGGTAGAGGGCGCCGTAAGACAGGTGCGGATTGTTTCGTTCTCTTATCTGGGCGTAGTGGCAGCTATTGTAGTTACCAGCTCCTTCCAGGCAACCGGAAGAGCAATGCCGGGGCTCATTCTCGACATTCTGCGCATGGGGCTTCTGACCATTCCTGTGTCGTATATGCTGTTCTATTGGTATGACGCGGGCGCCACCGGTATTTTCTATGCGATGGCGGCGATTAATCTTGTTATGATGGTGTTCGCCTTAGGCTGGTGCTATCTGTATCTTAATAAACTTAAGCAGTCCACAGGTTTGACGGAGGCTATGGCATTCAAATAATAACCCAGCGCATATCAATTGGCCTTGGGTACAACGTCCAGCGGAGGGGAATATGAGATACTTGCATACAGATACGAAGCTCAAAGAGTACTACCGACAGCACGGAGGGATAACTGACCCTGGCGAATGGTCCGCTCTCTATAATGACCTACCCGCCCAGCCCAATGATCTGTGCTTGCTGATTCAAGGCCTGGCAATTGATTTTCAGCATGCAGATCTTTATGGAGTGAAGCTGACGAATAACCGGAAGGAAGAGGTGGAGCTGCGTTATGCCGCCAGGCTGCTGGGCAAGCTCTATGAGCTTCAGCCCGAACCGCTGAACGTGCGCAGGGAACCCAAAGACCGGCTGCTGCTGACTTCACGGGATATCAACGTTATGTTGTGCTCCATGTTGCGCCATCAAGGGATACCAGCGCGTGTGCTGTGCGGCTTCTCCGCTTACCGCACCGACTTCTATCCTGCCCACTGGCTCTGTGAGTATTGGAAAGAAGAGGAGGAGCGCTGGGTGTTGGCGGATGCTTCTCTGGATGAGACGCTTCGCAGCTCCTTGGGACTGTTCTTCGGGCCGGATGGCATTCCGCAGGAGAAGTTTTACCGTTCCGAGGAGGTCTGGACGAAGTGCCGCAAAAACCTGCTCGATGACCGTCTTTTCGGGTATAAGCAGGACACAGGGCTGGGCTTTATCCGGGGCAACCTGATTCGCAACTTTGTATCCCTTAATAAATATGAAGTATCGCCTTGGGATAACTGGTGGGGATTCCGTGCCAGAAAAGATATGAAAAAAGATGATCTCGACCATCTGCAGAAGATAGCGGATATTTTGTCAGTTGGAAATGACGGCTTTGAGGCTATGAGAGCCCTCTTCGAAACAGATGTCTTCCTCTCGTCTCCTGTTCGGACTAAGCTGGATCAGCAGCAAAGCACAACAGAAGACTTGCGCGGGAAGGCTCAAGATACGTCCCGCATCGTAGTCGGCAGCCCCCCGGACAGCTTCCGCAGCTTTGACTCGTCCAAATGGGATACGGGAGAAGAAGTCGTTATAGATCAGCTGGTGATCGAGGGCGCCAAACATCATAATTTGAAAGATGTTCATCTGAAAATACCTAAAAACCGGATGGTTGTCTTCACCGGGCTAAGCGGCAGCGGAAAATCCTCCCTGGTGTTTGATACGATTTATGCCGAGGCGCAGCGCAGGTTTATGGTTGGCATGTCGCCCTATGTTCGCAAATATATGGATAAAGTGGAACGGCCCAAGGTAGATTCCATCCACGGGCTCAGTCCCGCCATTGCCATTGAACAAAAAACATTAAGCAATAACCCCCGCTCCACCGTTGGGACCGTTACGGAGATTTCCAGTTACCTGCGGTTGTTGTATTCGCGGATCGGATTCCGGGAATGTCTGAAATGCGGCACGGCAATACACCCGCAAGGACCTGCGGATATTGCCGCAGCCTTGTACGGCTCTTTGTCCGCACGGGATACATTCCAGCTGTTTGCACCTGTTCTGGTTCAGTATACCGGGGATATAAGTTATACCGTTCAGGATTTGCAGAAGAGAGGCGTAACAGAGCTTCGGGTCAACGGAAGACGGCAGTCTGCGGGTGAGCTGGATGTATCCCAAGCGGTCAAGAGCTGGAATGTTGAGCTAATCGGCGAACGTTTTACTGTTCCCGATAAGTCGGCTGCTTCAGCCGTGGAACGGGAAACGTTCATCCAGCGACTGACCGGCTCCATCCAAGAGCTTCTCAAAGCGGCCAAGTATACCATCTCCGCTGAATCACAGGATGCCGCCTACCTGTTCACAACGAAGATGATCTGTCCTTGTTGTCACTCTAGCTTCCCGGAGCTCAGCTCCCAGCATTTCAGCTTCAATACACCGCTCGGCATGTGCCCGGAATGCAACGGCCTTGGAACGAAGCAGGACATCTCCCCGGAGCTTCTGGTGGATGATCCTAACTTGTCCATTCTTGACGGTGCCCTGAAATGGTTTGGCAACCTGAGGGAAGGCAAGAAGACAACCTGGCCAACAGGCCCGCTGGATGTCGTCTATGCCCACTATGGATTGGATATTGAGAGTCCATGGAAGGATCTCCCTGAATGGTTTCATCGGATTATTTTCTACGGGTCAGGCCAGGAGAAGGTCAAGTTCCAGTCTACGCTGGGCAACAAGGAAACCGCGAAGCCGATCAAAGGGCTTGTGCCGGAGCTGTCCCGTCTGTATTACGAAACGGAATCGGAAGCCTCCAAGAAGAAATACGGCACCTATATGGAGTCTGCGGAATGTCCAGGCTGCGGAGGAACCCGGCTATGCAAGGAAGCAAGGGCGGTCCGGCTCAGAGGCAAGAATATCTCGGAGGTCAGCTCATCCTCCATTGCAGAGATGCTGGAATGGATCAAGGGCGTATATGAATCTCTCGATGCAGACATGCTGGACATCGGAGAAGAGCTGATTATAGAAATCTACAACCGGCTCTCCTTCATGATGAACGTCGGGCTGCACTATCTTACACTGAATCGGACGGCACCAACCTTATCCGGGGGAGAAGGGCAGCGTGTGCGCTTGGCCAGCCATCTGAGCAGCGGCATGGTTGGCGTGCTCTACGTACTGGATGAGCCTTCCATTGGGCTTCATCCACGGGACATTCGCAAGCTGCTGCATACGCTGCTGAAGCTGCGGGATCAAGGCAATACCGTGCTTGTCGTTGAGCATGAGGAAGAAATTATGCGGGAGGCCGATTATTTGGTGGACATCGGGCCGAAGGCAGGGGTGCTGGGCGGAGAAGTGATGGCCGTCGGCTCACCGGTTGAGGTTATGGCCAACCCAAGGTCCATTACCGGGCAATACTTGAATGGAAGCAAGTCGGTTCAAGCCCCGGCAACGTCCAGAAAGCACAAGCCGATTCAGGATTGGCTTGTCCTTGAAGGAGCATCCCATAACAATCTGAGAGATGTAACCGCAAGAATCCCGCTGGGCTCCTTTACTTGCGTGACCGGTGTCAGCGGCAGCGGCAAAAGCAGTCTGATTGGCGAAACCCTGGAACCGCTGCTGGAGAAAATATTGAACGGGAGCGATACCCAGCCGGGACCATACCGGAAAATATCGGGCCTGGATCAGCTGGATAAAGTTATCAATGTCTCCCAAGATCCGATTGGCCGCACGCCACGTTCTAACCCTGCGACCTATACGGACCTGTTCAACAAGATCAGGAAGCTGTTCGCCCAGACTGAACAGGCGGGCGAGATGGGGTTCTCCTACGACAGCTTCAGCTTCAACTCGTCGGCCGGGCAGTGCGAGGTATGCCACGGTCAAGGACAGGTCAAAATTGAGATGCACTTTTTGGCCGATATGTGGATTACGTGCAGCGAATGCAAGGGCAAGCGCTTTAAGCCGGATATTCTCAAAGTGACCTATGATGGAAAAAGCATAGCAGAAGTACTGGAGATGGATGTCAAGGAAGCCGCACAATTTTTCAGCAAGCATAAAGAGATCAAGCGGATTCTCGGTACATTCCAGGATGTCGGGCTGGACTATATTAAACTAGGGCAAAGCGCAACCACGCTTAGCGGAGGCGAAGCGCAAAGAGTCAAGCTGGCCAAGGAGCTTAGTCAAGTCAAGAAGGGGAAGATGATCTATATTCTGGATGAGCCGACCACTGGGCTGCACTTCAATGATATCCAGCATTTGCTCAATATTCTGCACAAGCTTGCAGATGAAGGACATACGGTCATCGTCATCGAGCATGATCTGGATGTAATCAAGACAGCGGATTGGATCGTGGACCTGGGACCGGAAGGCGGTAAGGGCGGTGGCCGGATCATCGCCCAATGTCCGCCGGCTGAGTTGATGCTGGAGCAGGACAGCTATACAGGTCAGGCGTTGCAAGCCAAGCTGAAGAAGTAGAAGAATTGCAACGAGAAGGAGAAGATGTCGTCAACAACATGTATGTGTTGTGTGACGGCATCTTTGTTTGGGGGGGATTTCTATGAACCGGAGCTGCATCGTACATGTAATCAGAACCCGCTATGCGGATTTTATCAACTATTGCTATCTTGTCGAGGAGGTGCAGTCCAAGACGGCGTTCATAGTAGACCCGTCCTGGGAGCTGGAGAAGATACTCCGCAAACTGGAGGAGCTGCAAGTACAACTGCGGGCTGTTTTGTTGACCCATTCTCATTTCGACCACACCAATCTGGTAGAGCCGTTAATCGATTTGTACAATCCGGAAGTCTATATGTCACAGAGAGAAATCAATGACTACCATTACCAATGCAGAAATATTCACGGAGTGCATAACCTGGAGGAGCTTACTCTGGGCAATACCTCAATCCAATGTCTGCTCACACCCGGTCATACATCCGGCGGCATGTGTTATCGAGTGGCGGACTATCTGTTTAGCGGTGACACGCTTTTCAGTGAAGGCTGCGGCTCATGCTTTGGCCAGGGAGGCTCCGCTGACCAGATGTTCGAGAGCATTCAAAAGCTCAGAAGGGCAATTCCGCCCGAGACAATCGTGTTTCCCGGCCACTCTTTCGGCATGGCTCCCGGACAGACGATGCGGACACTGCTGAATCAGAATATTTATTTTCAGTTTACAGAAAGAGAGGATTTTGTGCGATTCCGAATGAGAGGCAATCAGAGCTCATTGCTCAATTTCAAATAGACCACACATTGTTAAGGGAGATGAGAACGTGACGGAACGCAATTCGATCCATCTAATATCGAATCATTCTGCAAACGACGGGCAATTCAGACAGTGTGATTTGGCAATCAGGATCACCTGTCCCTTGTGCGGCAAAGACATGCGCGGTTATGTGCAATGTGCACTTAATATACTTCAGCAGGTTCATTTCCATTCCTGCACCTGCAGCCAGACGGCACAGATGTGCCGAACACTTGAACCGCTGTTCAGAACGGCATCCATCGATGATCTGTATGATGATGGCTTTATCCAACAGGTTGCAGGGCAATTGTCATCCTTCAGTCCGGAGCTGCGTGTTGCAGGGTTAAGCTTTTCCGATAAAATTCTTTACGCATTCTACAATAAATATTTTACATGAGCACCATGGAGCAATTACCGAACCGGACGCCGCTTGTGGCTAAAGCGTTATATGAACTGACCGCCGAACGCGGGCGTTATCCATGGGGCTGGAGCATGTGTTATATGCCTGGTCCACAATATTATCGGGCAATCCTATCGCACCTGCATCCGCAGGAGGTTGACTATTTGAACGGCCTGCAATACGAGGCGAGAATCCGAAGCTATCTGTTGGGGAGGTATGCGGCAAAGACAGCGGCGTCTCAGCTCATCGGAGAGCAGGATTTGCGGCAACTGCAGGTGAAGAACGGAATCTTTCAGCAACCTCTGTTGGTCTCCGGCGATGGACACCGTCATCCGGTCAGCATCAGCCACAGCGGGGATGTGTCGGCGGCGGTTGCTTTTCCGGCGGAACTTCAGATGGGGATTGATGTGGAAGCGCTTGACGAAGTTAATGTTGCAGCTGTTGAGACGCAGATGACCGAACGCGAAAAAGTAACCGTCAGTAAGCTGCCAATCTCTTACGAAAAGGGCCTGATGATGTTATGGACCGCCAAAGAATCTTTATCAAAAGCAGTAAAAACCGGGCTGACCATGCCCTTCTCCATCTATGAAATCAATCAAATTGAGCTTAGGCCGACCTATATGGTAAGCACCCATACTTATTTTACCCAATATGTAACCCTCTCGGTTCTGGGACATCGCTATGCGGTATCGCTAACCATACCCAAGCTTGCCAGGCTGCCGGAAGCATTCGGACAGGAGTGCCAAGCATTTCTAGCGAAGCTATGAAAGGATATCCTTAACCTATGACCAAATCCGTTGTATTTATGTTCTCAGGCCAAGGCTCCCAGTATTATCATATGGGAAGAGAGCTGTACAATAAGCAGCCTGTTTTTCGCGAGTGGATGCAGACATTCGACAGGGTCGCCTGTGAAATGCTGGGGGTGTCCTTAATAGAGATTATTTACGATGACGCCAAAACAAAAGGCAGCACGTTTGATCGTCTGCAGCATGCCCACCCTGCGCTGTACATGGTGCAGTTTGCCTTGGCACAGGTGCTGATTGCCCAAGGGCTGCGGCCTGACTTCGTTCTCGGAACCAGCCTGGGAGAGACGGTCGCTGCCGCTGTGGCCGGAGCAATGGCCGCCGAAGATCTGCTTCGGCTTGTCAACGGGCAGGCACGGCTGGTAGAATCCAGTTGCGAGCCGGGAGGGATGATCGCTATTCTGCATGATCCCCGGCTCTATGAAGAGGAACCTATGCTCTATTGCTTCAGTGAGCTGGCATCTGTGAATTACGATTCGCACTTTGTAGTTGCAGGCTACCAGCGGAATCTGGAGAGCATTATGAAGTATTTGAAAGCGGAAGGCATCCTGTTCCAAGCCCTTCCGGTTACGCGTGCCTTCCATTCCTCCTGTCTTGAACCTGCGCGAGAACAATATGCGGAGATGCTGCAGCATGTCGCCTGCCGCCAATTGCAGTTTCCTATGGCTTCGTGTGTCCACGGGGAGGTAATCCATCAGCTAGCTTCCGGTTATTTCTGGGACGCTGCCCGCCAGCCGATCCGGTTTCCCGCCGCCCTGCGTTCACTTGAGTCAGCTGGCCCTTGCTTGTATCTGGATTTGGGGCCGACCGGTACCTTGAATCATTTTGTGAAAAGTAATTTGCCCGCCGGTTCGCCATCCAGACATGCTGCCGTACTGACACCGTTTCAACAGGATCTACATCATCTTGAAGCAGTCTTGGACCGATGGCATTCAGGCTGATGCCGCTTCTGCTTGGAATCAACGGTTCAGCACGCCGGCATACTGAGGATATAACTGGCGGATGCACAGCTTTGTTGAATGAATAAATGCCTACTTAACCAAGGGTACTAAAGCATGTATAACAACTAATGATCGATCTAGCAGGAGATTGCTTGGATTAAGTCTACTTTTTCCACTATAGACCTTGTTTCTACTGAAGGTGGACCACCTAAGCCACTCACTACTTCAGGTATGCAAAAAACAGAGGGAGAACAGGCATGGAAGGAATGGCACGCGGCGAACTGGCTCAGCGGACCGGCTTGAGCATGGCGACTATCCGCTACTATGAGGACAGCGGCATTCTGCCCGTCCCCGGGCGGTTAGCAAATGGCTACCGGATCTACTCCGAGGATTATCTGGTAAAGATTCCGGCGGATAAGGAGTAGACGGTTATCTCGTCAGCAGCTGTGTACGATAAGAAGGTCTTGTTCTTGCGTAGTGATACAGGTTCCCGGCAAGCAATCCCACAAATAAGTAGATCAAACCGCCGAAGTATGCATACACCATAGCCCCCGCAACAGCGCACAGGATACCGAAAATGATTTGATCTTTATACTTGGCCGGTGAGGTAGGCGGGTCCGTAAGCATAAACAAGGCAAAGAACAGACTGGCATTGATATAAGGAATCCTCAGGGCATCTGTGGCGTCACCGAACTGGAATATTCCCATGATCAGCAGCAGGACGAAATATGTGCCGAGAAAGGAAAAGACCAAAGGGAATTTATTCACACGCTTAGTCACCAGATAACCGCCTATTACAGGAAAAATCAGGCTCCAGGCCGGAAGGTCGCCGAAGGCCCCCCACCAGCTCTGTCCGGTTTGAAAGAGCAGGCTGGATAACAGCAGGCCGAGAGCCGCCGGATTGAAAATGGCTTTTTTCTTATTCACAAACACATATTTCGGTACAATGGCGAGCAAGGCAGTTGCGGCGACAACGATCCATGAAGCACTTGTGCTTAGGATCAGAGCGATGATAAGTCCTGTGATGACGGCGCTATAGGGTGGAGTCCGTTTCTTTTTGACCAGAGAAGTGCCTAGCATGTCAGCGGCGACGGATACACTGACGGCAATGCCTGCGTTAACTACGCCTTTAATATCCATTGTTCCGGCTGAAGCCAGCAGGACATAGGCAAGCATGCATAGGATGACATAGCCTTTTGGTGTTTTGATCCATTGTTTAACTTTCAATGTCTATCCCTCCAAGCGTAACTGTTGTTAAATCGGAAGTAATAAAGAGTGCCTTGAGATTCACCTGCTCAATGAACGCTGTCCCATGCTTCACCCCTGACAAGAAGCTCGCTGTCGAGAAGGCGTCTGCCATCATGGCATAAGGGGCAATTACACTGCAGCTAACCATTTCATGCGGGGATTGCTTGCTGCCCGGGTCGATAATATGATGAGTTTCCGGGTGGATAGAGCTTCTGCGTTCATAGCTTCCGGAAGTGCAGATAGCTTCATTTGAAAGTTCAACCGTGTGGATGATTTGTTCCTGATGCACAGGATGCTGAATGCCGATCTTCCACTTGCTCCCGGTTTCAGCGAGGCCTCCGGCATACAAGTCGCCCCCGGCATTGACGACAAAACCATCAAAAGCTTGCAGCTCATGTGCGGCTAAATCAATGGCAAAACCTTTGGCAACCGCTCCTAAATCAATGACCAGCGGCTTCTGTAAATATAGCGTATGCTTCTCCTCGTCCAGGACAATATCCCGGTAGGAGGCGGAAGCAGAGGTGAAGTTGTGAATCGCTTGCTGAGTCAAGTAATGCTCATTAAAACCAAGGTCCTCCAACGCCTGCCCCACGGTGGGATCGAATAGGCCATCCGTCCATTCAGCCATCTCCAGGGCAAACTTCAGCGGCTCAAATAAAAACGGGCTAACCGGCACAGGGGTCTGAATCTGCCGCGTAGCCTGCATCAGCTCACTATCCGGGCTAAACCGGCTGCAGGCCTGCTCAACCTTGCGAAAGGCTTCGAAGGCTCGATTCAGGGCCGCGGCGGCGGCTATATCCTGTGCTCTACCGGTAATAACCTGGATCTCGACGGTGGTATCCATAAACAATTTTGTTCTCTTCATGTTACCCTCCGTTAAGCGTTCAACGCTTGGTCAAGCGCATTTTGGATAGCGTCCCTGAACGCCCTGGTGCTATAGGTTGCGCCTGATACATTGTGCACCTTAGCGCTCTGATTCTGTATAATCTCTTGGGGTAGTCCGGCTATATAGTCTTGGGAGTAACGCATTCTGTAATCACTGATTTCTACGCCCGTAATTTTATCATTCTTAATGCTCACCGCGACCTGAACGGACCCCCGCCGGTTGTTTCCTGCGCCGTAGAAGGTTCCGTTTATATATTTGCTTTTGACCGTAGGCGCGGGGGGGGGGGTTGTAGCCTTGGACTTAACCTTTGTGCTGGCCGGCTTGCTGGTCGGTGGGCTAACATTAACGCTGACCTGACTGCCCGCCGGTTGGCTATCCAGCTTGCTGCCCTGATTGCCGGATGAACCGCTTACCTGGCTGTATGGTACGGGCTGCTGAATAGCCGCCAGTGTGTCAGTTGTGAAATAGCCTGCAGTGTAGATCGCTCCAATGGCTGCGGAACACAGGATGACCCACTTGTTGTTCATCTTTGCCATATTGATTATCCCTCCAATAGAATGCTTGTGTGAATGTTTTAAGTATAAGAAGGGATTATTGAAATTTTCTTAAAATATAAGAAAGTATAAGTTTCACCCGATACTTTATCCTTATATTTCTCGCTGAAACAGATACCGTCCTTTTGAGGACGGCGCAACCGTTTCTACTTGAAATGACACAGCCGGAGAGCAGGCTACAGCTTCTTGGGGAAAATGAGCTGGAACTCCGTTCCGCTCCCCTCCTGGGAGGTGACATGAATCGTCCCTTTATGGGCAAGCACGATCCATTCGGCGATAGACAGGCCAAGACCTGTTCCGCCTTCGGTGCGGGACCGGCTTTTATCCCCGCGATAGAAGCGTTCGAACACATGTGGAAGATCGTCCGGGCTGATTCCGCAGCCGCTGTCTTTCACAAGGACTCGGACAGAGTGAGGGGAATTGTGGCAGGTCAGCTTGATGAAGCCGTTCGGCGGTGTGAACTTCAGCGCATTATCCAACAAAATAATAAACAACTGCCGCAGGCGGTTGTCGTCACCCTCAATTTCGGCGGGCTGGAACTGGGAATGGATCTGAATGGACCTCATTTCAGCCAAAAGCTCAAACTGCTCGGTGATCTCTTGGAGGAGAAGATGCAGCGGAACCGGGGCGGTGTGAATCTGTAGCTGGTTGGAGTCTGTTCTTGCCAGGGTCAGCAGATCGTCAATCAGCCGGCCCATACGTTTGCTTTCTTTTAGGATCAGCGCAATGTTCTGGCTCTCCTCTTCAATGGTGTGCTGCGGATGACGGAACAACAGCTCGGTGCGGGTCAGAATCACGGCAGTTGGTGTGCGCAGTTCATGGGAGGCGTCTGCAACAAACTGCTGCTGCTTGTTCCACGACCGGCGAATCGGCACAAGGGCATGTCCCGCCAGGAAGAAGCCGATGAGTACCGAAAAGAGTACACCCGCAGCGCAGCCTATGACAAGGTCCATGCGGAGGGAGTCCAGCATTTTGTTCTCCTCTTCCAGATTCCTGACCACAACCACATAAGCGACATGAGAGGCTGCGAAAGAGCCAGCCGTTTCTCTAGAGGCATTAGCAAAACCCAAAGTCAGATAATCCCGGCCGTCACCAGTTTTCACAGTCTGTAATGCCCCCCCAGCGACAGCATCCTTAAATCTCTGGGCCTCTTCACTTGTGAAGTCATGCTTCGGATATTGTATAATCAACTTTCCTTGCCCGTCCCAGAAGAAATAGGAGGTTCTCCGGTCGGCATCCGGTTCGGGATGATCTTCTTGAAGCATTTGGTCGATGGATGCGTTTTTCATAGTTTTGGCTGTATTCAGAATAGCTTCATCTGCTTCGTGAAATAACCGGTAGCGGAGCTGAGTATACAGGGCCAAGCCCGAAACAAGTAAAATCAATACAAGGATTGCCGAATTCAGCAGCACCAACTGGCGGCGGGTTTTACTGAACATGATCTTCTCCCTTCAGCAGATACCCCACTCCGCGGATCGTCTTCAGATAGAGGTCGCCTCCATAGGGAGCCAGCTTCTTGCGCAAATGATGGACATAGACATCCACGGCAGAGGAGGCCGATTCCGAATCGAAACCCCATATCCGTTCGAAAATTTGCTCTCGCGATAAAATTTGATCTTTATTGCACAGCAAAAATTCCAACAGCTCATACTCTTTAGGTGTAAGCTTCAAGGCTTCCTCGCGGGCAAAGGCGTCTCTCAAAGAGGAGACCAATTGAATCTCTCCGCATGTCATATTGCCCTCCAGATTAACGGTTCCCCGGCGTCGTAACACGGCTCTTGTTCTGGCGAGCAGCAGGGTCGCGGCAAAGGGTTTAGTCACATAATCATCCGCACCGGCATCCAGTCCCTTCACAGAGTCCTCGACACTGTCCTTTGCCGTGAGCATAATGATGGGTGTCGCCACTTGCTTCTCCCGCAGACGTTTGACGATTTGAAGACCGTTCATTCCCGGCAGCATGATATCAAGTACAATAAGATCGTAGCTCCCGTTCTCCGCCAAGTAGCAGCCCTCATCTCCGTTCGACGCCCCTGTTGCTTCGAAGGATTCATTTTCATAGATTTCAATGATCGCTTCTAGCAATGGAAGTTCGTCTTCAACAATTAGTATTTTCATCGGAATCACCTCTGACTTCATTCTGGTTTCCATAGTATCAGTTGCAGATTAATTGTTTATTAAGAAGAGCCAATAGCAGCTTGACCTTGGAGTAAGATAACTTAAGAATCTATCCCCGTGAATCGATGATTCTCTGAATAACAGGGAATTCATGGGATCGCGTTATTCAATTTTTAAGTGCAGCGTAAGTAGGTGGAAAAAGGAAACCTAATCGCAAAAATCCGCTCCTTAAAGAAGGTTAGTTGGAATTAATATACTTATTTCGGGCTCTTTTACCGCATATTGGACAATATGGACGGATTAACTCTACTTTTTCCCATTAATGATCGATCTAGCAGAAAATTGCTTGGATTAAGTCTACTTTTTCCACTATAGACCTTGTTTCTACTGAAGGTGGACCACCTAAGCCACTCACTACTTCAGGTATGCAAAAAACAGAGGAGAGAACAGGCATGGAAGGAATGACACGAGGCGAACTGGCTCAGCGGACCGGCTTAAGCATGGCAACTATCCGCTACTATGAGGACAGCGGCATTCTGCCCGTCCCCGGGCGGTTAGCAAATGGCTACCGGATCTACTCCGAGGATTATCTGGTAAAGATTAAGTTCATTCGGGATGCCAAGTCCCTGGGATATTCGCTTAAAGAAATTCAGGAAGTGCTGCATATGCTCGGCCAGGACATGGATGCTGAGGCCCTTAGAGAGCGGGTCCGGGGCAAAATCATGGAAATCGACGAACGGATTGCAGCGATGCGTTCCATTCAGAAGTTGCTTGCCGGACTGCTTCAGACGCCAAATGAAGAGGTTCACGATTATCTGAAATCCTTCCATCCGGCGGACAAGGAGTAATAAGCAACAAGTCTGTTATTTGGACAGCAGCTCTTCCACCGCAACGGGGAACAATGATTTTACGATATCCAGGATGGCCTTCGCGTAGTCTTGGATCTCCTTTTGGGCATCATGCTCCAGCCGCTGGTTCAAAAAATGGGCAACGGACTGCAGGGAAGCTGTCCAATACCAACGCACGTACAGGCCGTAAGCCGCAAGGAACAGTCTGGCCTGCTCAGCGCATATGCCGTCAGTTAGAGCAGCTTCGTATTTCTGTATGCCCAACTGGACGTATTCCATAAGCTCTTGTGTATATTTCTCACCTAGCTCCCAGGCTATCAGGTCACCGCTGCCTTGTTTGGAGTTCTCCGGTGCACTTCTCCACTGTCCGGCAGATGGAATATAAAAAGCGGGTTCTTCTGTAATATATCTGCGGCTCGATTCATTCCACGCCTCCAGGCTATCTCCGGTGCCCTCATAATGGGCTGAACCTACAACGTATTTCCACCACTGCCTGGCGACCATGAGCGGAGCATATATTTCCAGCTGGATTACGGCATGTCTGAAAGGCGAAGTATGGCCTTCCCGTGCGAGAAACTGAATCAGCCGGATATCTTTTTCCGTCAGTGCTTCAGATTGTTTGGCATAGGATACGCGCGCCGCATTCACAACGGTCAGATCGCTGCCCATATGGTTAACCAATCGGACATAGCCCTTGTCCAGTACGTTAATATGCAAAATCATTACCCCCTAATAATAGTAAGCTCTCTAATTCTTATTCTGGAATGGGAGGGTTCTTTCCTGCAAATGGAAGTCCTACACTTATCTATTCCCAACACGCATGGTATAATTTCCCTTATAGATATCCTTACTATAGAGGTGAACTTGGATGCAGCTTAGACAAATGGCCGTAGCCTTCTTATTGAATGAGCGCAGAGAGATGTTATTTCTGCAAAAGAAATCCACCAGCGCTTTTCTTCCCGGACAGCTCGTTCCCATCGGGGGGCATATGGAGGGGGAGGAGATCAGCGAACCGAAGCGGGCTTGCCTCAGAGAGATTGAGGAAGAGACAGGTCTGGCGGAACACGCGCTTGCCGGTCTGGAACTCAGGTACATTGTGCATAGAATCAAGGATGAGAGCGAAATTCGCATACAGTACATTTTTACAGGAGAGGTACAGTCTGGCAGCAGATTGATGGAGAGTGATGAGGGGCGGCTGATGTGGGTGGATTGCGGTAACGTATTGAACCAGCGGGTTACAGCCTCTACCAAAGAGGTCGTACGGCACTACCTTGAAACGGGAATACATAATCATACAACGTATATCGGCACTATGCACGGCTTACAGGGACAAGCTGCAATGAGCTGGGCGGTGCTGGAAGATTGGGAAAGCAGGGGGAGTCTATGAACGGAACGGTGAGTATTTTGGGTGTGCCATTCTCCAAGCTGACGCTTAATGAGACGATCCTTCATCTAACTGAACAAATCGGGAGCCGGAGCGACAGGCTGTTTCATCTCATTACCGCCAACCCGGAAATGAAGGAGAAGTAGAGATGGAGCAAGAGAATAGCAAACCAATATTGCAGCTCGTTTCGCTAATTTCAACGGGAGCAGAGGATTATGTCAGAGAGGCTTTTGCCAAACAGAAGGTAACGGTTGTGTACCATGAAGAGTCCGGGGATAATCAGGGTGTGTTCTGTTTGGCAGAGGATGACGATTGCGTCATTGCTTATGCTGCTTTTATTCGAACGGACGGGATCGGCTCATTGTTGAAAATGATAGAAGACAGTATTAAGCCGTACATAGCAGAAGAGTGCAGAGAATTGTGCTGTAATGTATACGGTGGAAATAAAAAAATTATTGAATGTATAAGATCGCTTGGTTTTACCTCGGATATGGAGGGGTATCAGTTCAAGTATGACTTATCCTCTCCAGGCTCATTGGATGAAACTTCTGTATTGTGGGAGCAGGGGTTCACACCGGATATGCTGGAGCCGTTTATTGTTTTATTTGACGGGGCCTATCATCAATTACTTCAAGACAATGGATGGGAAACAGACCGGTACCAAAAGGACCCTGAGCACTTTCTGAGAGCACTTACCCGGTATGAGTCGGCCGGGGGAGTCCGATCCTTTTGGCTGCAGAGTCAATTGGTTGGGGCGTATATTTCGGAAGGTCAATATATCCGTGATGTCGTTGTTGCTCCGGAATTTCAGAACCGGGGATTTGGGCGAATCCTCCTGCAGAGCTGTGTTAACCGTATGAGCAGTTTGCTGCCAGGGAGACCGATCTATTTGCGGGTGGCAGCAAGCAACCAGGGGGCTAAACGGTTCTATGAAAGAAATCATTTCGTGGAATGCTGCTATTTTGCTGAGCATACCTATCCCCGTCCAGATTGCTAAATGAGGAAGGAGAGATGCCGGATGATTCGATTGTGTGAGAAGAAAGACGAGGAGAGCATGTACCGGATTATCAACGATGCCGCTAAGGCATACCAGGGGGTTATTCCGGAGGACCGGTATCATGAACCTTATATGAGCAGAGCTGAACTCGATCACGAAATGAAGGATGGAGTCGTTTTTTGGGGATTTGAAGACAAGGGGGAACTGTGCGGTGTGATGGGAATTCAGGACAAAGGCGAAGTAGCCTTGATCAGACATGCCTATGTTCGAACAGCCCAGCGCCAAGGCGGCATCGGGACAAGACTGCTAACGCATATCATAGAACGTACAGATAAGCCCATCCTGATCGGTACGTGGGAAGCGGCAGATTGGGCAATTTCCTTTTACACTAAGAATGGTTTCAATCTTGTGCAGCCAGACGAGAAAAGAAATCTGCTGAACCAATACTGGAATATCCCGGAGCGGCAGATCGAAACGTCTGTTGTTCTAAGCAATAAAGGCTGTTAGAGGTAAGGAAATCTTATGCTAGAAGGCCTTAATGTATGGCATAAGCGGCATATTTGTGGATGGCATGGGGAAGAATATCCTTTCAAAAAAGGAGGGAGTACCATCAAAAAACCACTGTTATGGATTTGTGTCCTGCTGCTGGCTGCTATATTTCCAGTGGCTGTGCAAGCCGCACCCCCAGAGAGTAAGTATCCTTGCAGTCTCATACTGAGTGCCAAAGAAAATATGCCGGTCAACGCCAAAGGTGTAGCTCTGGTTTATCGTGTACTTAGGGATGTCGGAGGTGAGCGGACAAGCTTGAGCATTCACGCCCAATACTTACCGGAGCCAGCCTCCTTAGGAAATTACGACAGGTATGAGGGATTTGCTCAAGTGGCGGGTGAGATCAGCTGGCGATTCCCTTTGCATCCGGCTCCTGCAGGAACGGAGAATCCAACCTGGGCTGGCCGGATTGATGATATCACAGGTCCGCTGGAGCGTGCTTCCGTACAGGTCCGTCTATCCAACTCTACAACGAATACCCTGGGTCCCATCGTTCTGGAGAGTGTTATGAGCAAGTGTAATTGATGCTAATATTGCTACTCGATAAGTAAAGCATGCAGGGAGAAGCAGGAGAATTTTCCACTTCGGGCGAATGTACTCTACATCATGTCCAAGTCTGGGGAAAAGAGGTTGTGCCATGTCCCGAAGCTTTCAGGTTGTACTAAAAAAGGTAGTCGATCACTCCTATGCGATTGAGATTGGTGAGCGGCTGTTTGATTCGCTGATTGAGGATTTACAGCAGGGGCTAGTGCCGAATGTAAGCAAATATGCGATTATTACGGATTCCACGGTGGAACCGCTCTATGGGCGGCCTTTGCTTGAACGGCTGCGTCTAAACGGTTTGGAGGCGGACTTGTTTTCTTTTCCGGCGGGGGAGACCTCGAAAACCCGGGAAACCAAGGCCCTGCTGGAGGATCAGCTGCTGCAACGCGCTTATGGGCGGGACTCCTGCATCATCGCCGTGGGCGGCGG
The DNA here is from genome assembly GCF_001909045.1 of Paenibacillus sp. P3E. Classification (NCBI taxonomy): domain Bacteria; kingdom Bacillati; phylum Bacillota; class Bacilli; order Caryophanales; family Paenibacillaceae; genus Paenibacillus; species Paenibacillus sp. P3E. The sequence continues at coordinate 160,181 of NZ_LVWH01000002.1, forward strand.
AGCTGTGACCGATCTGGCCGGATTTCTGGCCGGGACCTTTGGTCGGGGAGTACCGAGCCTGAATTATGCAACCACCCTGCTGGCTGCAGCGGATGCGTCGGTCGGCGGCAAAACGGGTGTGAATACGCCGGTGGCCACGAATCTGATCGGTGTGTTTCACCAACCGCGCAAGGTATACATAGATTTAGCCGCTTGGCGCACCCTTCCGGCCCGTGAATTCAGAAGCGGCTTGGCCGAAACCATCAAGCATGCCTGCCTGGGGGATGCCGGTTTTTTCAGCGATCTGGAGGAGAATCTGGGCAAGGTCATATCGGATCGCGGGCAGCTGGTGCTTGATGCCGGAGTTTGTGAGCGGATTGCGCTGGCCAACTGCCGGATCAAATACGAAGTAGTGGAGCAGGACGAGCATGAGAGCAATCTGCGGCAGATTCTGAATCTGGGCCATACGGCCGGCCGGGCGCTCGAAGCAGTAAGCGGTTATACGCTGCTGCATGGAGAGGCCGTTGCGGTGGGACTGGTGATCCAGGCGAAGCTGGGAGTGAAGCGCGGGTACATGACCGAAGAACAGGCAGAGCGCGTCATTGCACTGCTTAAGAAGGCCGGATTACCGACGGACATTCCAGATCAGGTCTCGAACAGACAACTGATGGACAAGATGTATACGGATAAAAAAGTGCGCAGCGGCCGCATCCGGTTTGTGTTCCAGGACGGTATCGGGGCGATGAAGCGTTTTGCAGACGGCTCGTATTCGGTTCCGGTTGAGGAAGCGGAGGTTATGGAAGTGTTGGAAGAGATGCGTCAATTGTAGGAAATGAGCCCAAAGCAAAGGCAGGACCCGGCAGCATTCATGGCTACCGGGTCCTGCCCGTTTTTAGTATATACTGCTCTACTCCAATTATTCCCGACTTCTAATTATTTGGCAGATACCGATTTGTACCAATCGTTGACTTCCTTCGTGATTTGGTCGCCGCCGTTAGCTTTCCAGTTGGTAACGAATTCGTCAAATGCATCAACCGGCAATTTGCCGTAGATGATTTTGTTGAAGGTTTCCATCTCGGACTGGCGTAGCAGATTCCACTTGGAGACCATGGTCGGTGTAGCTGCACCTGTGAAATAGTTTTGCTTGCGGATATCTTTCTGTGACATTACGATCTTGGCGGCTGCCCAGTTTTCCGGCTTGCGGAACTCAGCCATTTGTTTCTCATAAGGGGTTACCGGTTTTTCGCCGTCTGCCAGCTTAACGAGTGTTTTCATGTACAGATCAGGAATACGGGCCGGACCGGTCAGGAACGGGAACTCATTGTTGAAGTCCTTAATCTTGTCTTTATCGCTGGTAGGCTGGCCATCAATGATATCCCAATCGTAGCCTTTGGCAAAGCCGTATTCATATGGGCTGCCTGCGGCCGGATTCGCCACGTTATCGAGCAAATAGTTATAGTACAGGAAGATAGCTTCCGGATGCTTGGCATCTTTATTGATCATGATACTGGCATTTACACCGGAATTCTGCCATTTGGTGCCGATCTTGCCATCAGGTCCTGCAGGGATAGGGTAGGCTTTGTACTTAGATCCCGGTACATTCTTGAGCAGATCGGGAGCGGGCCAGTCTGGGACCCATTGGGCTCCCGGCAGAATGCCTGCCGTGCCTTTGGTCCAGCTCTCAGCGGATTTCGCTTCATCCCACAGAGCGGAGTCGGCATGGATATAGCCTTTATCCATCCATTCCTTCAGCTTTGCAAGGGCTTGCTTGGCACCCGGGTTCACAGAACCATACTCCAGATTGCCATTCGCATCCATGTTCCATTGCTCCTCGATGGTTCCGTAAGCTCCGAATAGCCAGTCGAGCGAGCCCATCCAGGTGTTTGTGTTATTTTTCAGCGAAATGGCCAGTGGATACACTTTATCGGGAGCCAGACCGTCAGGGTTCTGGTTCTTGAATTTGTCCATGATATTGTCTAAGTCGGCAATAGTCTTGGGTGCCTTAAGATTCAGCTTCTCCATCCAGTCCTCACGGAGCCAGAGCAGGGTATCGTCATTGTCAGTATATTCCATGATCGGCATATTGTATTTCTTGCCGTCTCTCATGAAAGGATACCAGAGCTCAGGGTGTGCAGCAGCATGGTCTTTCAGTGTCTTGTTGGCGTATTTGTCAAACAGATCATCAATCGCAATGAACTGGCCGGAATCAATCAATTGATTAGTCAGCACCGGATTGGTAGGTACGGATACGAAATCCGGAAGCTTCTCGCCCGAGGAGATCGCTAGCTGAAGCTTTTGCCGGTATTGGTCGTCATTCGCGGGATACCAGGTATCTTTATGCTTGATTCCCAGAGTCTCCAGCATCCAGCGGTCATGTACATTGTTTTCCTTCGTGTCGCCATGGGCGTACTTCTTCGGCATAAGTACTGAACTGATCTCAATCGGCGGATCGTATTTGCCTTTGGCGAAGGCAGCGTCGGCTTCAGAGGTAGTTGCACTATTGGAAGCGGCATTGTCTTTGGGTGCCTTCTCATTGGATGTTCCGTTACAGGCTGTAAGTGTGACGAGAGCTGTGACAGCGAGCAACGAGCCTAATTTTTGGAATGTATTCATTCATCATGTCCCCCTACTGTGTATGATGCTTACATGTGTACTGTACCAACTTTGAGGGGAGGGCATCTATATGAGTTTCTTAGTTTTGATAGGACTCTATCATGCTATTTTTTCCCGTCCCTGTATTCCTGCGGTGTCACTCCAAACTGGCGTTTGAATACTTTGATGAAGTAGGCGGGGTCCATGTAGCCTATGTCCGTGCTGATTTCATACACCTTTTTACCGGTAGTCTTCAGCATATGACAGGCCCGGTCCATACGCAGGCGTGAGATATATTCGCTGATGCCTTCACCTGTTTCGATCTTGTAAATTTTGGATAAATGAGTGGGATGCAGATTGACATGGTCTGCCAGGACCCGCAACGAAACATCCAGATGCAGATTCTTATCCGTAAACTCCTGGATCTTCTTCACGTAGAGGGAACGGATGTCTTTGATTTCGCTTGAGGTTCCCTCTTTCAGCTTGCCAAGCACGCTCAAGGACCATACTCTGAGCTTGTTGATGGAAGAAAAGGCTTCCCCGCTCTGCAGCTCTTCAATATCTGTCCCCAGCAGCTTCCCGAGTGTATGTCCATTCCGGTGTGCCAGGTTGGAGAAGGCCGCCGAGATTAGGAATCCGGCCTCCATGCAGTGCTCCCAGGATTCAGGCCATTTCTCATCCAGTTCTGCACATACATCCATCAGCTTGGCCTCGGCGGCTTCCCAATGCCCGGATTCCAGCAGATGAATCAGGGAAGGAGGCGTGTAGAGGGCATCCAGCGGTCCTTGCTCTGCTTGTTCGCCGGGTTCACTGACCCGCATAACGAATTCCCGCTCATCCCCGACAATCTGACGGAAGTAGGCCGAGGCCTGGCGGAACCGGTCATACAACTGTTCAGGGAACTTGAACCATTCTGTGATCACTATAGACAGCGACCCTTTCAGGAATTGTTTTACCTTGTACTGGAGCTGTACAGACAGCTGCTCCAGAAGGCCTTCTGTCCCCAGATCTGCTGCCCGTTTCTTCAGCTGAAGCAGAAAGACCAGATATCCATGCTCTTCCTTGACGCCCCAGACCTCCATGAACTCACCAATAATCTCTTCCGCCATATTAATGACTGCATATTCAATGAGCGGCTGTCCGTTATTCTTATACTGTCCGAATTCTTCCTCCAGCCTGACAAGCATCAAGGCGCAGTCCCCCTGGCTGAAGGGGAGACCGTAGCTCCTCAGCTTGCGTTCCCATTCGTCGGCTGGCAGCCGCTGCCCCTGCAGAGCACTCAGAAGCAACTGGCCGCGCAGCAGCGGCAGGTTCTCTCTCAGCGTATATTGGGTCCGCTCCAGGGAGCTGACCAGCTCCCACTCCGCATTCAATTGATCAATTGCCGTTTGGACGGCACCCAGTAATTCAGGGTCTGTCGGAGGCTTAAGCAGATAATCCACTGCACTGTGCTGAATGGCAGTTTTGGCGAATTCGAAGTCCGAATGCCCGGTTAAGATGATGCATTTGATTTTCTTGTCCCGTCTCCGGATCCGTTCTATCAGTTCAAGTCCCGTCATTTCAGGCATCTGAATATCTGAGATCACAATATCTATAGGGTGCGTTTCGATGATCTGAAGCGCCTCGGTAGCGGAATATGCCTTGTGTACTTGTTCGATTCCCAGTGTGTGCCAGGGTTTGGTCATGGACAGGTTATCTACCCAGTGGGCTTCGTCGTCAACGATGATCATTTGCATGCTGTGTGTCTCCTTGTTGGTTAGTGTACAGGTGATTACTCTTCCTGAGCTGGAATCTCCCAGATGATCTCTGTCCGGAAACCGCCTAGCGGTGATTCCCTGAAATACAGAAAGGATTGATTACCGAACTGGTGAATAAGCCGCTGATTCGTATTCCAAAGGCCGCAGCCCATTTCCTCGCGCAGCGGCTCCCGCATCTTCCGGTTAAGTGCTTCCTGCTGGTCCTGGCTCAGGCCCGGCCCATCGTCGTCAATATACACCCGGCAGAAGCCTTCGGTAGTCTCACCGGTGATTCTGATTTCACCGGAGCTGTACGATTTTCCGACCCCGTGGATAACGGAGTTCTCCACAATGGGCTGCAGCAGGAGACGCGGAATAGACTGTTTCAGCATCTCTTTGGGGATATCAATATGATAATCAATTCGGCCATTGCGCAGCTTTTGAATATCCAAATAATTAATCAGCAGTTTGACTTCGTCGTCCAAGGTGGCTGTATCCCGCTCCATCCGGGTAGTATAGCGATAGTAAGCGCTTAAGTTATAAGCCATCGATACAACGGCTTCTTCATCCTTCATTTGGGCCATATTGATAATATATCCTAGGCAATTGTAGAGGAAATGCGGATTAATCTGAGCTTGAAGCTGCTTCAGGGTAGCCTCACGGGCACGGATTTTTTCGTTGAAGACATTTTCAATCAGATCCTGAATCTGATGAGACATATCATTGAACCGGTGGAAGAGAAACGAAAATTCGTTTTGATCCTCGGAGTGGAGGCGTACAGTGTAGTCGCCCCGCTGCACACGTCTAAGCCCTTTGATGAGCTTCTTGATAGGCTGTTGAACGTTCCGGTACAGCAGAATGGAAGCCGAGATTCCAACAACAAAGAGCAGAAGCATGGATACATAGAATAGATTACGGCTGCCGGATATAGGCCCGAGAATACGGTCAAGCGGTACAACGTCAACCAGATACCAATCCAGATTAGTGGACTTCACCGAGCTGACCAGATAATTTTTATTCTCCAGTTTCACTACATGCTGCGTGCTGTTGTCCGGTGAATGCTCATTCAGATAAGTAATCAAATCACCGGTTAGGCGCTGGTCCGCACTGCGGTTCAGGATCGGCTTATCGCCTTTGTGATAGAAGAACGGGTCACCTTGCCCCCCTGCCTTATACGTATCCAGCATGTTCTGGATATTCTCATAGCTGAAGCTGGCTTCAACGACCAGATCACTTCCCGTAAACGTACCCTGCGGAGCAATAGAATCGCTATAGAACCAGTAAAAAGCCTTGGTTTTCCCCGGATAGCCGGATTGGCCGTCGCTGTATGTCCATTTGCCGCTCATATTTTGCTTCAAGTAGTGTTCATCATAACCTGTGGGCTTATCGTAATTGGAAATGACATCCTTGTTCTGCTGGGAATATACAGCGTATCGGGAAGGCCAGATATCCGTTAACCCGGACTGGAGCATCATCTTCTCCTGAATGACATAACGGGTCTGCATATGGTCGTAACGGTCTTCCCACATATTCAGGCCATTGAATTTCCTGACATTCGGATCTTTCGAGAATACCAGGCTGAAATCCATCATCTGGTTGATCCGTGAATCGATTTGACTGGATAAAAAAGTGAGCTGTTTGGTATTGGATTCCTGGAGCTCTTTACTGACTACATCGTAAGTGACGTTATTGGAATACGTATACACGATGATGATCGGCACAAACAGCACAATGATCAGACTGTTCATTTTGGCGAACAAACTAAATCTGCTCCAGGATTTTTCCTTAGCGAAGTTAATAGCTTTACTTAGACCCATCTTTGTCCCCCCAGACGATGCCCTAATAAATCCCTATGCGAGCCTAACAAAGTAATATAGTCAAACCTTAGAAATGCTTGCTACTATTTATATCAGAGATTCATACAACACACAAAATAATTTTTTGAAAGCGGGAGAGAGCGATGGAAGCTAACACTATACAGCAGGTGAATCCTGGAAAAACGCCGCGCTTATCGAGGAAAAAAGGGTATAAGCAGCCGTGGGTGCTCCACTTTATGGTGCTGCCGGCGGCCGTTATGGTGTTTATTTTTTCTTATGTTCCCATGGGCGGAATTCTAATGGCCTTTCAGGATTATAAGCCGGCGCTCGGATTCGCTGATTCTCCTTGGGTGGGACTCAAACATTTCGAATACATGTGGCAGAACGATTACTTCCTGCAGATTACATGGAACACCCTGTTCTTCGCCTGCTCCAAAATGGTGATGAACCTGATTATCCCGTTCTTCTTCGCCTTACTGCTGAATGAGGTCAGAAAGATGGCGCTCAAACGAACCATTCAGACGCTTGTCTATTTGCCGCACTTTTTATCCTGGGTTACCCTGTCGGGAATTCTGATTGATATGCTTGCCCAGACGGGCCTTATCAACCAGTTCATCTCCAGTGTTTTCGGCGTGAAGCCGATTTTCTTCCTGGGTGACGGCAACTGGTTCCGGTTCACGATCATTTTCAGTGATGTCTGGAAGGAATTCGGGTTCAACATGATTATCTTCCTGGCCGCACTGTCCGGCATTAATCCCTCCCTGTATGAAGCGGCGGAAGTGGATGGGGCAGGGCGCTGGAAACAGACGATTTATATTACCATTCCGGCGTTGATTCCGATTGCCATCGTGGTGGCAACCCTGGCGCTGGGCAACGTGCTGAATGCGAACTTCGACCAGGTGTTTAACCTCTATAGTCCTTTGATCTATCAGCAAGGGGATATTATTGACACCTTTGTCTACAGAGAGGGCCTGCTCAGCGGACAGTTCAGCTTTGCCACTGCGGTGAATCTGTTCAAGTCGGCGATAAGCCTAATCTTGATCGTGATCTCCTATCGTCTGGCATACCGGTTTGCCGGCTACAGAATCTTTTAGAAAGGATGACATCCTATGTATCACAAAACGGTGTCTTACCGCATATTCAGCGTATTCAATAATGTCTTCCTGACGGTTATTTCCGTGCTGTGCCTGCTTCCGCTATATCACTTGCTGATGGTATCACTCAGTTCGACAGCTCCGGCCAATGCCGGGATGGTGACCTTTTGGCCGATCGGATTTACCCTAGAAGCCTACACAAAAACATTTAACAACAGCAACTTTCTCTCCGCCCTGTGGGTGTCTGTAGAACGGACCGTGCTGGGAACGGCGCTTGCCCTGGTTGTGAATACCATTGCTGCATACGCGCTCTCCAAGGAAACCCGTGTATTCCGGGCCCGCAATATTTATCTCTGGTATTTTGTCGTCACCATGCTGTTCAGCGGCGGTCTGATTCCCGGCTACATTCTGATTCTGAAGCTTGGGCTGATGGATTCCCTGATGGCACTGATCCTTCCGGGACTGGTGGCTGTGTTCAACATTATCCTGCTGCTGAATTTCTTCCGTACGGTACCCAAAGATCTGGAAGAAGCCTCCTTTATTGACGGGGCAGGGCAGTTCCGCACCTTTTATAGCGTATATCTGCCGGTGTCCCTGCCGGTTCTTGCCACGGTATCCTTGTTCATTATGGTCGGACATTGGAATTCGTACTTCGACGGGATTATCTATATCAAGGATGCCTCTAAGCTCCCGCTGGCGACCTTTATGCAGACAATTATTGTGCAGGCAGATATGTCGCAGATTGATCCGAACGTCGTCGCCAATCAGTCGCAGCGTACCCTCCGGGCGTCACAGATTTTTATAAGCGCCTTGCCGATTTTAATGGTTTATCCTTTTTTACAGCGGTACTTTGTAACCGGGATTGTTGTCGGTGCTGTAAAAGAATAGCGGATGCCAGGCGGCAGCATGCCAAACAGAACGTCCATCACAAAGAAGCCGGTGCTCACCTTTATAGGGGGCACCGGCTTCTTATCGCTTTTACTTATGATTACCTTGCACAGGTGGATTGACTGCAGCGCCGTTGGCCGAGACGCCCACGCCATCTGTGTACACCATTTTCCCGCCGTAATATCCGGTTCCCAGCACAAGCCCGCAAGCGACAAGAGAGACGGCTAAGTACAGGACCAGCGGAACCTTCACAAAAGCCCGCTTGCCCTTCCAGAACATTATCAATCTCCACACAACGATCAGAGAAGCTGCCCAAGCGGTCAGAGTAGCGAGCGTCTCGTGAGGCTCAATAAATGAAGTCACGCCGCGGGCATCATCATCCGGTCCGGTTGCTATAGCGACCCAGGCTCCCACTGCAGCAAGAAGCCACATCCATAACCCTCCGGCAGGATTCAAAGTGCGTTTTTTCAGGGCCATCACCAGATCATATCCAAATCCGATGAGGATCAGAGCGATAGGGAAATGTACAACAATGGGATGGATGTGGTTAAAGACTTCAGTAAACATAGTAATACCTCCATTTTCTACTTGAGTGGTTGCCTAAGGATTCGCTGGGTTTCAGGAAGGATGACCGTAAATGTGCTCCCCTGATGGAGGGTGCTGGTTACGACGATTCTGCCGCCGTGCCGGCTGACGATCTCGTGTGCAATGGCGAGTCCCAGTCCGGTGCCGCCATGCTCTCTTGTGCGGGCTTGATCTACCCGGTAGAACCGTTCGAACAAGTGGGGAAGATCCTCCTCGGGAATCCCGCAGCCCGTATCCTGAATGATTACATTCACAGTGCCGTTGTCATTCCGGGAAAGCCCCAGCGTGACTGTGCCTCCCTCCGCAGAGTATTTGATTGCATTGTCCAAAAGAATATAAAGCAGCTGATCAATCTGTTCACTGTCGCCCAGACAGGTAAAGGTATCTTCCGTGTTGCCGATATGGAGCTGCAGCTGCACAGTTTTCTCTTGAGCCACCAGCTGCATTCTTGCGGCTGCAAAAGAAAGGCTATGCTTCAGGTCGAATAACTCTCGTCTCATCTGCTGCAGAGGGGAATCGTTTCTGGCCAGCGTGAGCAGTTGTCCGGTTAAACGTGTCATGCGCTGTATTTCTTCTTTCATATCCTGGAGCACCGTCTGATGGACCGGTGAAAGCTTGTGCTGTTCCTCTTCCAGAATGTCCACCGACAGCTGAAGTACACTTAGGGGTGTCCTTAGCTCATGGGAGGCGTAAGCGGTGAACTTTTGCTGCCGGATAAACGCATGGTTGAGGGGAAGCATAGCCCGGCCGGCTAGTATATATCCTATAATTGTGGCCACCGCCAGGAGGAGAAGCGTGATCCCGATGAGGAGCAGCCTCATCTCCTTCAATAAATGCTCCTGTTTGCTCACCTCTTCCCCGAGCAAGAGAAACGGATGTTCTTCATCACCTGTCATCACACGCAGTACCGCATAATTCGTCCTGTTGTTACCCGAAGAGATGCTCAGATGAATGTAGCTTTTACTCCCTTGGGCATCCAGCAGCTTCTGGAAGGAAGGCTTGAGCAGCAGGTTATTCCCCTCTGGCGAATGAACGAAGATCGTCCATGAAGGATCTGTAATGACTGCAAATTGGTCACTTTGCAGATATTCCCATTCCATCCGGTGGCTGTCCGTCTGGCGCTGCTCCCGGATTTCCTCCTTATCCTGCGGCCCCGGTGAATGATTACGCCATTCGTTTACGGCCTTTTGCCCGGCGGACTCCAGATTATGCCTCTCATCCCTGTGCATCACATCGGTCAGTACCCAATAGAAGGAAGCCGCCATGATGAGCAGAATCAATCCAATCATGGTGCTGTAAAAGATGGTTAATTGCCTGCGGGTGTTAGGTATCATCATGGACAGCTCCGGTATCTACCAGGCGGTAGCCTCTTCCGTGCACACTCCTGATCAATTTCACAGGGAAGGGGTCATCGACTTTTTTGCGCAGCAGCTTGATCACCGCATCGACCGCATTCAGAGTAACATCGGCATTGTTACCCCATACATAATTAAGAATCCGCTCTCTGGACAGTACCTCATTGGGGTGACGGGCGAAAAACTCCAAAAGCTGAAACTCGCGGTTAGTCAGGGTGAAGGTAACCCCAGCACGTTCTGCTTCCTGTGTTGCCGGGTTCAGCCGCAGGCCGCTGACCGCATACTGGTTCACATAACCCTGGGTTTGTTTTCTGCGGTCCAGGGACGTAATACGGGCCAGTAGTTCTTCAAAGGCGAAAGGCTTGATCATATAGTCATCCGCTCCGGTAAGCAGTCCGCTGACGCGGTCCTCGATCTCGCCGCGTGCCGTCAGCATCAGAATGGCCGTGTTGTCATTCAGTCGGCGCTGCTGCCTGCATAGATCAAGGCCAGTTTTGCCGGGAAGCATCCAGTCCAGAATGTAGAGATCAAATTCTGCAGAGGAAAAGAACAGTTCCGCTTCATCCGAGTTGCGGGCCCATTCTGCCAGATGGCCTGCAAGCTGCAGTTTATATTGGATCATATACCCGAGTTTGGTATCGTCTTCTACTAATAGAATACGCATGGTTGCCTCCTCAGCCGCTCTTTATAAGGCTCATTATATCCCGTAATAATGAAAAAATAATGAAATCATTGCAGACATCAAAAGGAGCAGCGTGCATGACCACGCTGCTCCAACAATAGTATTAGAGTACTTAGGGGATTGGATTCATACTCCCCAATGACTCGACTGCAAATACAGGCACGTACTGCTCCCCTGTATCGGTTCCTACATAATCGAATCTATACTGGAATTGGCCGGTTGCCAAGGCGGGACCCGTAACCGTACCCACATTTCCTTGCAGGGCCAGGAAGCGCCCATTCGCGCTTGCTACGGGTCTGCCGTTGGAATCGATATAAATATCAACCTTCAGGACAACGGTCTCCAGGGGGTGAAGCTCCAGCTCAGAAGCGTCCACAAGCGGATACTCCTGGTAGATTTCAGAGAACTGGTAGACTCCATTCGTCTGCCGGAATATGGCAGTCCGGCCCTCCGAACCGTCTCCCATATCTGCATTGGTGACACGGATGGAAGCATCGTCCGGCTGGAACTCGTAACTGTTACCGGCAAACGAGAAGAGCAGGGAGATGCCTTCAGGCCTGATGGTGTAGGCCGTGAAAGAGGTCCGCCCGTCTTGGCGGCTGCCTGCGGCGACTACCACCGGCACTTCAGAGTAGACGGACAATGGGTCATCAAAAGCAAGGCTGCGGAGACTTTCAAAGCCGGGTATCGGATCTCCGGTCCGTGTAGTTACGGTGCCGTCATTCCTTAAATCCGCATAGTAGAGGCGTCCGCTGCTGTCTGTTCCGGTTACGGCGAGCTTTGCGCCGTAACGCCCGCTGACGGAAACAACATGCGTATACTTACCAGGCTCCTCCCCGCCGGGCAGCAGGCGGACGGGTTCGGCAATGTTCCACGCAAGCTGTGCTGCGGAGATTTCAGCACCCGTGTCCTGAAGCTGGGCCAGGTCGCTGTAGCGCTGAATGGCCTCCGCGTACCCGCCGCTGCGTACCAGCATCGCGGCGCTTCGGAGCAGCTTGGAGGTGGTACTGTCAATTAGAGTCAGCACCTTCGAGGCAGCAAGGCCAGCCGAGGCGGCATATTTGCGGTACGCTGCAGCATGCGTAGAGAAGGCGGCAATCTGATCGCCGTCTACATCCTTACGCAGAATGAGCTTGGCGCTCATTTCAATCTGGCTGGCTACCCAGGGAGCCGTATAGCTGTGGCTGCTATAGGCATCGGTAAGGGATAAAGCGTAATCCAGCATGGGGGAGAAGCTGCCTGCTGCAGCAAGCGCCTTGAGCTGGGCGGTGTCATGCGCTTTGAACTTTGTGGCCAGCAGATCTTTTTTGGCATCAGCTCTGCCTAGATACACATCGGGAATTCTCAGCAGATTCCATTTGAAGCTGTCTCCATCATTATCGGTGCTGCTGCCGCGCTGGCTTGCCGCCAGTTCGGCAAGAAACTGCGCCTTGAACTGCTGAAAACCTGTCCCCAGCCGATCCGAAATGCCTGAATCTCCTGACAGCTGGCGATAATAGGTTTCATAGGGTCCGCTTGGTTTCATATATTGGCTCTTCAGACTCAGCAGAGAGGCATAGCTCTCCATAAAACCGCCAAAATCCTTGGTCGTCAGCTGGTCTTCAATCTTCAGTGTAAGTGTGCTAAGACTACTGCGGATCGCCGTAATCGGAGCCAGCTCCTTAAGTCTCGCGGCAATCTGGTCTTCCTTGTAAAGAATGGAAGCATTAGCGGCTGCCAGGCGGTAACGCTTCTCGGCGGCAATCAGATCTCCCGAGGCATAGAGCCGCTCGGCTTCCCGCACCGTCTCGATCTTGCTGTGAAGCCTGAGAGCCTTCTGCCCCAGCAGGGCCAGCATGAATATACACAGAATGATCATAAAGTTCCGCAGGGTTAAGACCTGTTTGATCGTCATATTATAGTAGCCCCTTTTCCGGCTGACAGTGCTCTATTCAAAAATCGGGGTCCCAGCGGTATTTGGCTTCGCGGACTTCCGCCACTTTGAGGTCCAGGCCGTTCCAGGCCTCATAGGGACTGGCGGATATCATCCGGCTCAGACGCATAAAACGGTCCTTGGGAAGCTCCTGTATGTATCGTCCGATCATGCCCGAGTAGAGCAGAGCGTAACGTTTTAACCGCACTGCCGCTCCCGCCACAGCCGTCAGAATGGCTGCGCCACGGTCCATTTCCAGAATCTGCACCTCATAGGTTTTGACATAGCGCAGCGTGCGGTCCTTGATCAGCTCGGGCCGCACTCTGGCAATCTCGCCGATATATTCGGCGAGCAGCGGTTCGAAATCCTTGAGCAGCAGCTGTTCAAGCTCCAGGTTCATATCCTTGCGCAGCTGAAAGCCGTGCAGCAGAGCGACACGCTGGCGGGCGACCCGGTCGCCGCGCAGCAGGATTGAGATTTCGCGCAGCTTCTCATAGGCCAGCACATCGTTCTCGCGCAGAACGGACACCGCTTCCTGGCGGTTGATCTCCAGGCCTTCCCTGAGGCTGTCTATGCTGCGGCCCAGCAGCTCATTCAGTGCATACAGATTTTCGTTCTGCCGCACTTTGCGCTGCATAAGCAAGAGCAGTCCGGCCAGCACGATGCCGCCGGCACCGCACAGCGTCATCTGCTGCAGACTTTGGCCGAAATAGACCGAACCCAGAGTAAGCAGCAGGATGAGAAGAAGACGGGTATGCATTTTACGTCCGGCAAGGGAAACAGCATGCTTCTCTACTGGCGTCAGCGAAGCATGGCCGCAATGGCCGCACCGGTCTTCACCGAGCGCAGTATAACGGCTGCACCGGCGGCAGATACGCAGCTTGTCAAAGGCATACCGCGGAGCCTTAAAGGGGCGGAACGTCACGGGTTTCTTCTTATTTACCGGCATGGTCGCCTCCGTTCAGCGCAGCCAGCAGACGCTCATCAATGTCATCACGGGTCAGCGGCTTGCGCTGCCGTAAAGCATAAATAATGATCTGAATGACTACATAAAGAAACGTAATGCCGAGAATGGCGTATGAAATCATGGAACTCTTCCTTTCTTGTTGGAAGCTGACAGCCCTAAAGTTGAAGTTTACAAGGTTTAATTATATCATAATGGCATGCTATTGACAGAATTTAGCTATACCGGCAACCCTGCCGTAGGTGCCTAATTTAACACAAGAGGAGCCCTATTTATGCTTCGTACACCGATTAATATTTCAAAGACAGCCAAGAACATACTGCGGCATGTTGTCCCGCTGCTGCTGGTGCTGTGCATCTCGGCGGCGCCGTTTGGAGCCGGTAGGGCAAGCGCGGCATCACCTGCGCCATCCCATATTGACGCTGTACTGCTGATTGATGTCAGCAATTCCATGAATAAGAGCGACAAAAACAAGATCGCAAATGAAGCGATGAAAATGTTCATAGATATGCTGGCTGCCCAAGGCGATAAGGTCGGGATTGTGGCCTATACCGACAAGGTGCAGCGGGAGAAGGCACTGCTGCAAATCGGCTCTGCCGGAGACAAACAGGATTTGAAGGATTTCATTGACGGTCTGGACCGGGGAGCCTATACGGATATTGCCGTCGGAATGGAAGAGGCCGTAAAGGTGCTGGAGAACGGCAGCGATCCGGCACATGAGCCGATGATCGTCATGCTGGCGGACGGCAACAATGACCTTAACGAAGCAACCGGACGCACGCAGAGCCAGTCGGATCAGGAACTGGACGGTGCGGTAGCCACTGCCAAGCAAAAAGGCTACCCGGTCTATACTATAGGCCTTAATGCCGATGGAAAGCTGAATAAGGAGATTCTGGCCGGAATTTCCAATCAAACAGGCGGCAAAGCGTTCACCACCGATTCGGCGGATGACCTGCCACAGATTCTCAGCGAGATTTTTGCCGACCATTTGAAACTGAAGGTGGTTCCGGTACAATCCATCACAGCCAACGGCAAGTACCAGGAGGTTACAGTAAATGTTCCCAATGGAAGCGTGCTGGAGGCGAACATCTCTATTATGTCCGCACAGCCGGTTACGGCGAAGCTTAGTGATCCCTCCGGCAAGGAAGTGGCTATTCCGTCTAACGATGTGCTGCTCTCCAAGTCCAGCTCGTACAGCCTGATCAAGCTGCTGTCCCCGGAACAGGGGGACTGGAAGCTTCAGGTGAAGGGCGTGCCGAAGGACAAGATCGATATCAATCTCGTCTTTAACTATGATCTGGAGCTGAAGCTGGATGCACTGTCATCCAAGACCTACCAGAAAGGCGATACCATAGAAATCTCTTCACACCTGTTCAGCAATGGAACTCAGGTAACACTCAGCAATTTGTATCAAGATATGAAGGCGGTATTGCTTGCTACAGATACCGATACGGGGAAGGTGCAGGAGCTTCCGATGGATAACACCGGGGCGGTGTTCAAAGGCTCCTTCAAGATTACGGAGAGCCATAATTATGAGCTGAAGGTGCGGGCGGAGGAGAGCAGCTTCTACCGCGAGAGTGATGTTCTTAAGATCAATGCCAAGACAGGAGCTGTGGCGACGAGTCCGGCAGCAGGAACGGGTGTGAGTGAGCCTGCACAGGATAAGTCTTCTTCCAAAACTCTCTATTATATTATCGGCGGGATCGTGCTGGTACTGGCGGCGGCTGTGGTGCTGTGGATGCTGCGTAAGCAATCAAACCGCGGCTTCGTAGGGCAGATGGTAGTAGAAGTTCTGGATGGCAATACCGGGGAGAAAACCTATCCGCAGTACAAGAAACTCTCAGCTTTCCGGGGCAAGTTCACCCTGCATCAGCTTCTGCAGCTGGCGCCTGAGCTGAAGGAGAGTGAGAAGCTTGTATTCACTCCGGGCAAAAATGACCGCCTCATGCTGCGCAGCAGCGAAGGGATTTCTGTTGAAAAATCAGGACGCGCCGCCGATGTGACGCGCGGCCTGGAACTGAAAAGCGGCGACCGCATTTCCGTGGCCCTGGCTACGGTGGATAAGACAATTTTACTGGAGTATTTGATATAAGGGGGAGCACGTATGAAGCCGGTAGTAAGAGAACATATTCAGCAGCTCGACGTATCGCTGGGCGGAGGAATCGTCAGCGACAAAATCCGAGTGGACACCATTGACAACCCAATCCTCATCATTGGCCTTGGCGGCACGGGGATTGACGCCCTGCTGCGGCTGAAATATCAGATTAACCGCCGTTTCAAGCTGCCGGAAGATCCGCTGTCCAAGAAGAAAAGGGATAAGCCGGATAACGTAGAGTTCCTGGCGTTTGAGACGAATGAGCAGGATCGCGGGAAGAGGTACAAAGGCATCGGCCTCGATCCGCAGAATGAATTTGTGCTGCTGGCCAATGCGGAAATCGGCGGATTGCTGCAGAACCGCAGCATTTTGGAGCCTTATATTACGGATTGGCTGTCGCCGGAGCTGAGCATTACCGATGGCATGAACGGAGCCGCCGGGGTGCGCCAGGCCGGACGCCTGCTGCTGTTCACGAAGATCAACCAGGTGGTAGCGGCCATCGACAAGAAGATTAAGACGCTGTCTGTCGGTACCAGCAAGAAGCTGATGGTTTTCCTGCTCACCGGCTTGTCCGGCGGAACAGGCAGCGGGGCTTTTCTGGATATCGCCTATATCGTACGCGGGATTATTGAACGGGATTACGGCTCAGCCGGTATCGACCGTGTAAATACACTGGGCTACCTGTTCACGCCGGATGTGAATCTGTCGAACAAAAGCCTCAGCGAGCACACCCGTGAATATATCCGCAAGAATGGCTATGCGGCGCTCAAAGAGCTGGATTACTGGATGAACGTGGACAGCCGGGGAGAGAGATTCCGCCAGCAGTACGGCAATATTTTGACTGTGAACTCGCCGCTGCCTCCGTTCAACCTGTGCCATCTGATCTCCGCGACCAATACCGAAGGCAAGCTGCTGGAGAACGCCTATGACTACTGCATGAATGTGACAGCGGAGAATATCACGAACTTCATGGCCAGCGAGGAAAAACAGTCAGGCGAAGAATTCGCCATCCACGACTACATCAGCAACATCAGAACGAATATTGCGCAGATGAACAAGACCTATCCTGCCAATTATGAATACAACATCATCGGCGCTTCGTCCGCGGTGCTGCCGATTGAGGAAATGACGACCTATCTGGCATTCCGCCTGTTCGACAAAATGGACAAAATGTTCCAGCAGGCTCCCGGGCAGGAGGATGTGGAGAAGCTTGCGCGCAAGCTCGGCATCGATCTCGACAGCATGATTAAGACCTTCGAATCCCGTGTGCCGGAGCCGCTGCCCGGCTATGAGAACAGCGAGCGCCTGAATCACAGCAATGTCATCAAGCACCAAGTGGTGGATATGGATACTGAGCTGGAGCAGAATTTTCTGGCCCGTGCCCGTGAGGAATATATCAAGTCCAAGAAGCAGCTTCCCGGAGAGATTACCGGACGCTTTGGCGAGGAGCTGGAGCGAATCTTCCTGCATCCTGAGCAGGGTCCGTTCTATGTGTCACGGCTGCTCTATACCGAGAAGGGCTTCTGTATTCTGAAGCTGATCCAGTCTTATATTGAAGCGCTGCGTGAGAGCCTGCTGCGTCTGCCGCGCGATATTGAGACGGCACAGGACAGTGCGCAGGAGAAGCTGGGTGATGCGCGGAGCGCTTTTGTCTCCAAGGAGAAGAAGAAAAATGCCTACATTGAAGCCAAGATCAATGAATACTGGCTTCATGCCGACGTAGAGCGCACCGAACAGATGATTGAGTTCTATGAGGACCTGTTTGAGCTTCTCAATGAAGAGAACAACCGGATTTATGGTGTGTTCACAGAGATTCTCAGTGCGCTTAGCACGATCTTCGAGAAGAATGGCGACATTCTGATCAATGGTGAAGAACAAGCTGACCAAAAAGGGAATAAAACCTACTATTGGAATATCGTTAACGTGCCGGATATTGCCTCAACCATCTCTAAGGTGATGGACCAGAAGGACGGCGACGATCTGATCCGCGACTTCACACGGGAGATGCTGAAGCATTCCGGGCGCTGGGTCAAGGAGCAGGAGATTGATATTGTGCGCTCTATTTCAGAGTTCCTCAGCGATAAGTTTGGTGATCTGATTACCCGCTCCATGGAAGAATTCCTGGTGATGAAATATGGCCGTGAGGAGCCGCTGGACAAGTTCGTGGAGCGGATTATCGCCGGACGTCTGGATGAAGATGCGGTGCCGATTTTCCACCTCAGCAACAGCTCCGGCAGTTTGCATTTCCCTTCGTGGGGGTTTGTCTCCGTTCCGGTCAAGGCGCCGGGCATTCTGAAGGGAATCCGCAATTATCAGAACAACGCGCTGGGCAAATCACAGTTTACGATTAAGGAAAGTCAGGTGAAGAACCGGATTTTCTGGCTCAATACGCGCAACGGGGTGCCACTGTTCGTATATACACCGCTGCGGGTATTCGAGGAGAATTATGAACGGACGATTCTGGATAAGGAAGGCATTGGCCGCCATTTGGTGATGACCGACAAGAACAACTGGACCTATCTGCCTTCACCGATTCCGGAAAAATCATGGGGGGATACTTACGTTAACACCCGTGTCCGGGATTACAATGCCAGAGTTCGGGCGGATTTCGCCAGAGCGCTTGAGATCGGGGTAATTATTGAAAAAGGCCTCGACGAAAATACAAGCAGCCGTTTCTCGGTCGTCTTCACGAAGCCGTTTGATGTGGATAAAATGCTTAGCGGCTATGACCTGCAGCTTGGCATGGCTCGTCCAAATCTGGGCGAAGTGAAAAAGGCGGCCGATGAGCTGAAATCGCTGCGCGCAAGCGGCCTGGAACGCGAAGGGGTTAAGGATATTTTCGGCAGCATCAACAAGGACCTGGCCCAGGAAAATCTCATTCGCTCGCCGCAGCTGATTACGCGTGTCCGCGAGGAATTGGCCAAATATGAGGCACTGGCAGCGAAGGCGGGCGAGCTGGATGGACTGCTCCATCAATATCTCGACGAAGACAAGTGGATCGACCAGTTTATTGAAGCCCTGTACACGGACACGATCACCAAAAAGGGCGCGCTCTACGTCTATGACCGTGATGAAGACGAAGACGCCTGGGAGCCGTTCGCCAACTTGATGAAGGAACGCAGCTATGTGGAGTATGCCGTCTACCGTCATTTCCGCGGTCTGGACGAGAAAAGCCGCAGCCTGCTGCTGCGTAAGGCGGCGCGCCGTGCCGGGGAAATGACGGCTGCCGAGGATGTGACTCCGCTGCTGTATAAACTGGAAGGACTGTATGTCTCCTTCCTGGAAGCACGCGACAGTCTGGAATATGAGCGGGTAGAGCATGCGGACGGCGATGAAATGTACAGCTTCTACAAGAGCCTGACCGGCAAGCTTGGCAGCATCCGCAGAAAGCTGAAGTAATCCTATGATCAAAGCACAGGCATTAACCTATGCGCAGCAATATGCGGCCCAGGAAGAGGCGCAGCGCAGCAAAGGGGACGGGCGCAGCAGTATTCATTATCCTGCCCTGTTCCTGTTCCTGGGTGACAAGGTAGCCCCGGCCATCGGCCCGGTGCTGGACAGCTGTGAGCGGAAATGGGACAATGCGGGCGGTATTATGGCGCTGCATGCCGCATCCTCTGGAAGCACAGGCCAGTCTGGCGGTGGTACTCAGACTCAGGCTCAGGCTGGAAATGCCCATGATGGGAATCAGGTGCAGCCTGAAGGCGGTAGTGGCAGAAGAGAACGGGTCCTGGCCATGGCCCTGCCGGAAACGGCGGGCCGTGATCCCCGCACCGTCCGTCAGGATATTTATCGCGAGTTTCATGAAGACAGCCGGTTTCTGGCCGGGTTGAACCGGAGCCTGCGG
The DNA here is from genome assembly GCF_001909045.1 of Paenibacillus sp. P3E. Classification (NCBI taxonomy): domain Bacteria; kingdom Bacillati; phylum Bacillota; class Bacilli; order Caryophanales; family Paenibacillaceae; genus Paenibacillus; species Paenibacillus sp. P3E. Next base: position 179,727 of record NZ_LVWH01000002.1, read on the forward strand.
CGTTTAAGCAACAGCATAGCGGATTATGGACGGCTGTATTCCTCTTTTGACGTCATCCATCTCTCTATGGTTACGCGGGTCGATGACCCGCTTAACGTGCTGCTGCCGGAGGTTGCCCTGCTGGCCCGTGCGGTGCTCAGCCAGTCCTTCAAGTCGGTGCAGACTGACCTGTACGCGCTGATCAATGAGCGGGAGCAGGGGGACAACTTCGGTTATTCCAGCTCGGTAGGGCTGGCTTTTCTGCGTGAGCTGGACGGGATGCAGCAGTCGGATTATGCCTTCAGCGCCCCGCTGCTGGTCACGGAGGACGGGCTGTCCATACCTGTAGCTCATGGTCCTTCTCCGCTGTTCGATCTCGTCTATCTGCTCTCGGACAAAAATGAGCGGGGGATGATGTCCGCTCACGGCATGGACGACAACTACGAAATTATCGCCCATATCAGCCTGCTCAAGAACCGTGTACGCCCGGCTACGGATACGGCTACGGGACACGGCGGATACAACAATATGACCTTCAAAAGCGGCATCCGGGGCAGCTCCGGAAGACAGGGCTACGCATCCGCCGGGTTCTCGGCAGTGCGCAGACCGAACCGGCAAATCGCTCTCGCGGTGCTGGCTCATGCCTTTCATTATCTGGCCTCAAAGCTGCAGGAAGGCGGAACAGTCAGTCTGCGTGAACGGCAGGCTCTGCTCGGCCTGAGCGCCGATTCCCTGCGTGAACGGGCAGCTTCGCTGCTTCCGGATGAAGCGGGAATTGAAGAGATGACCGGGCTGATGAGCCACGGCCGGCCCTCTTATAGCGAGCTGAAGCCGCTGTCGCTGCGCGAGGCCGAGGCGTTGCTGTTCGGAGACGGCGGGCAGGCCTATTTCCGCAGCAACTTTGCGGATGTGGCGTCGCGGCGGGCGGCGGCTCTCGACCCTGCCCGCGAGTGGGCCGCTCTACTGGCGGACCAGGAGAAGGCGGTTCCGCCGCTGACCTTCTACCAGCTGGCGGAATGGACCGCCGAGCAGGGCGGCGGGGGCAGTGTACTGCATGCGCTGCGCCAGCATATGGCCGGACTGCGGGCGGCGATTCTCTCCGCGCAGGAGGAGCTGGATCAGCTCTACGCGGAGAGCGTGGAGCGCCAGCCGTTCCAGCGCGTGCCGCTGCTGGACAAACGGACGGTTCGCAACTTCATTCATTATTTATTCGCAAGTGTGTACGGCCGGAAATATGAGCTGCTGCGCATGGAAAGTGAGCTTGCACTGTGTCTGCGCTACGATACGGCGCTGGAGCAGCTGCACGCGGACAGCAAAGCCAAGGTGCAAACCATGGAAGCGCTGGAGGGGGAGCTGCGCGGTCTGGCGCTTGACAGCATCGGCCGGGCGGGCGAGACAGTGGACCAGAACATTATGGAATATTACCGGACCGTCACGGAAGATGTCATGCGGGATATTGAAGCACGGCGCGGCCCCGGTATCTTCTTCAGCGAGCGGTTCCTGGGAAGCGTCTCGGGCCTGCTCCGCCAAGGCGGCGCCGCTGTCGCGGAACGGCTTACCCAGCTGTGCCGCCTTGAGCTGCTGACAGCGGAGCCGTTCGCATTGCCGTTCGAGGAAGAGCTGCTGCGGCGCGCCAATGTCGCGGCGGCTTACGAGAACCGTGAAGTAGTCTCCAGGGAGGAGCTGTTCAAACGGCTCTACCGCAGCCTGGAGGAGGAAGCGAGCATCAATGTCCGCCTGTTCGAATATACACAGGAGCACCGCCATGAGGAGAAATATTTCTTCGGTGACAGCGGCTCCGAATTCCTGCGTTATGCCTTCGGCGCGGATGAGACGACGCGCATTTACCGGCTTGGGTTTGTACATGAGCAGCGCAGAAGCGGTGTCGAGAAGCTGAACCTGATGGGCGGCTTCCATCTGGAGGATCTGCTCTACTACCGCAACGGCAAAGTCTATTATGAGACCTACGCCACTAGCGGCTACAAGCTGCATGGTATAAGCGAAGAAGAGCTGCCGGAACTGAGGTAGGTGAGTGGAAGCAGATAGTCATGGCCACAAGAATGAAGATAAGCTCAATTCAAGTTTTTCCGGGAAAGGATGGATATCGATGCAGCGAAAAATCAATCTGCTCTTGCTCCTCTTCAGTCTGCTTGGCGGTGGAGTTGCCTTTGTGTTAGGTGAGCTGCTGCTGGACAGCAGGCCTTATGATCTGCCGTCGATCGTACTGATCGGCATCTATTTTGCCATTGTAGCACTTGGGGTCGGGCTGGGCAGCTTGCTCGCGGAGATCATTTCGCCCAGATTGAACGGCTTGTCGTGGAAGCAGCGGTATCTGGGCTTATCCTGGAAGCTGCTGCCCGTAACGCTGGTAATGCTGTTTGCGGTTGGCACTGTAACGGAATTTGTGTATGAGCTGAACTTCGGCGGCGTGAGACCGGTAAAAGATGTGGTCATGGTCATTGATGACTCCGGCAGCATGAAGCAGAGCGATCCGGGCAACAGCCGTTATACGGCTGCAGAAGCACTGGTACAGCGCATGGATGAAGATAACCAGGTAGCCGTGGTGACGTTCAGTCAGGAGGCCACAGTGGTTCAGCCGCTGGTCCCGCTGTCCAGCACTGCGAACCGTGAGAAGGTAACTTCGGTTATTCGCAGTCTGCAGACCACAGAAGGTGGTACGAATTTCAGCGCCGCACTTACGGAAGCCATGAGTGTTATAAACAGTGACAATACATCCGGGCGTGGAGCTATGGTAATCATGCTGTCCGACGGATTCAGCCAATTTGATACCTCTAAGGAACTTGCGGAGTATGTCGGCCGCGGGATTGCAGTTAATACCATTGGCCTGGCACTGGATGATCCTTCGGGATCAGCTTTGCTTCAGAATATCGCCACCACAACCGGCGGGCAATATTATGATGTAACGAATGCAGAGCTCCTTGGCGGTGTGTTTCAACAAATCTATGACCGGCTGGGTGACCGGACGCTGATGACGGTGCGCAGTGATTCAACGGCAGACAGCCCGTATTATGCCGGGGTGCGGATTCTGGCACTGCTGCTAGTAGGTACGGCTCTCGGTATCGGGCTTGGCATTGTGTTTGACAATCGGCATCTTGCGCGAAGCTTTGGCGTAGGCGGCGCAGTATCCGGCCTGCTCGCCGGCCTGATACTGGAATTTGGTCTGGACGGCCACTCCTTCGGGGATGCCATGACCCGTCTGCTGGCTCTGCTTGTTCTAACGGCCGTCATTGCGTTGTTCACCTTTGTGATACCAGTCGGAGAGGGGCGTCTTTCCCGCAAAAGAGGAAGAGGCGCAGAAGTTCCTTCGCCAGCGTCGGACGGCTTCCCGTCCTCACGCAGAAATCGGGGAAGCAAAGGGTTCTGATCGTGAAAGAGACATTGAAAGATACGGAAAGAGATACGGAAAGGAGCCTACATTCATGAGGTACGCCGAGGTTGATTCCTCCACACCGGTAATTATGGAGGTATCCTCCCGGATGGAGGACAGGTTCTGTACACTGCGGTGGCACTGGCCGGACGGCGTACAGGCAGTCTACATTCATAAGTCACCTGCGGAGGCGCCGGACAACCTGGAGCTTCCTCCTCCTGGGATGAAGCTCTATACCCGTGAGGAGTACAAGGCGAACAACGGATACCGTGACCGGCTGGATGACATCGGCCTGGTTGTCTATACCGTTTATGTCCGGCTTGCCGATGGCGGAGACATCCTGCTGGTTCGTCAGCGGGATGGTGCCAACCGTACGCTGGTCAGTGCCGGCAAAGCGCGGATCTACTATTCCATCCAGCAGAAAAAAGGCTTGTTTGGCAAGCAAAAAACAGTACATATGACGCTCACGGCCGAAGTGCCCGTATCCAAAGAGGTACTGTGCTATGTGAAAAAACGGGGCGGTTTTCCGGCGTCCAAAGAGGACGGCGTACTCTTTCCGTTCGTCCAGGATTTTGCCGCCGGACGCAACGTGCTGCCGCCGATCGAAATCGGCAAAGAGGACGCTGTCCGTATCTTTTTTACGGATGGCCGCAAATATGGATTGTATTATGAACTGATACCTGAATAAGTGGAGAGAATGCCTGCTGACGTGATGCAAGGCATTCGGAAGGGTATCACTGGGCGCAGGAACTGAAGGCAGCGGGCCTGCCGAGCGTTCAACACTCACAAGTTAAGGGAGCAGAAGCTCACAAAACTTAAGCGTATGCTTTCGAAGCGAGTTTTGCCGCAAGCATTCTCGAAGAAGCGGGTATTCTGCAAAACTTAAGCAAATGCTTCCGAAGCGAGCTTTGTTCGTAGTGACTCAAGGGAGCAGAAGCTCACAAAACTTTCAGGAGGACAAGAGATGTCTTTTTTCAACCGGTTTAAGAAAAAGAATCAGCCGCAGCAGCGGCCGCTTTTTTATGATATTGTCTGTCCGTATTGCTTCACCCGGTTCCAGCCGGAGGATGTGGTCTTTCGGGCTATGCACAGCCGTGAGGATGACGAGAATTATGCGCTGGGCGAAGACGATGCACTGAACAAATACCGCGAGCGTTTCGGCCTCGATACGGTTGACGATATGGAAGCCATTCTGAATCCGGCGGATATACCGGAGGAGTACCACCACTATACGGACCATGTGCTGACCGGCATCACCGACCGCTATGGTGTGCTTACACGCAGACGGCTGTGCCCGTCCTGCCATAATGAGCTGCCCGTGACCGCAGGCAAGGTGCCAAGTAATATTATTTCGATCATCGGCGCTTCCCAGGTCGGGAAGTCGGTGTACATGACCTCGCTGATCCATACGCTCCAGCATACGACGGCGGGGCATTTTGACGCAGCCTGCATGCCGCTGAATGCCGAGATCAGCCGCAAGTTCCGCACACTGTATGAAGAACCGCTGTTCGAGCGGGGGGATCTGCTGGCTTCGACCCAGAAGGAGAAAATGCAGGAGCCGTTTATTTTCCAATTTGTATTCAAGGATGAGTCCAAGCCGCCGCTGACGCTGGTATTCTTCGATGTCGCGGGTGAAGGTATGGTCGATCAGGATTATCTCGGGCTGCACGGACAGCATATCAAGAATTCCGCCGGTATCCTGTTCATGGTCGATCCGCTGCAGATTCGCTCGATCCGCGAGAAGATCCGCATTAACTTCGGAGACCGTCCGGGCGAATGGGTCTCGCAGTATGACGAGCCGCGCGATGTGGTGCTGACCATGTTCGGTGATTTCATCGCCTATCAGGAGAAGAGTAAAACCGATATCCCAACCGCAGTTGTGCTTGCCAAGAGCGACATGCTCCATTCACTGAAGGATGAGGACGGTGACTATATTAAGTCCAACAGCAATGTGTTCAATAACTATGTGCACCGCAAAACGCTGAATCTGGACGAGTTCCACAACATCGACGGCGAAATCCGCCGCTTCATTGAGAAGGTAGACCGGCCGTTCAAGGATACGATGGATGTGTATTTTGCGAATACGGGGTATTTTGCCGTGTCGGCACTGGGCAGCAATCCCGTGAATCAGAGGATAGAAGGTGTAGTCAGCCCGATCCGTGTGGACGAGCCTTTCATCTGGCTGCTGCACAAGCTGAACTATATTGAGGGGAGCGACGGGCCGTGAACAGATTTTCAGGGTCCATGATCACCCAGCAGATGTATACCCGGGAGCGGCGCGGGGTGTACCGGGCGACAGAAGGATTCGATACGGTAGCGAAGTCGGAGAGCCTGGACCATAATTTTGTCAAAAAAATTCTGCACCCCTTCTGCCTCTACGATGCTCCGGCAGAGCTGACGGCGCGCGGTGAGAAGAATGAGGAGCTGTATCCTGCCGCGCTGCATTTGTTCCATACGGAAACGAATGATACAGTCATTGGGCAGAGCCGGTATCTGGCGGCGGATTTCACAGGGCAGCGGAGCGCTTTTTTTGCCCATAATTTCGTGGTGCCGCCCATCCGCTCCGAGGAGATTCTGGAGGGTTACCGGGACTTCCTCCATGCGGATTTTGCCGGTAGTTATGCGGGTGAGCTGGGCGGGACACTGCCGGAGCTTCGGGCTATTCCTGCCCTGCAGCAGGAGCGGAGTACGAATCCGCTGACGATCCTGAGCGCACTCGGCATCACAGAGGAGCTGTTCAAGTCGCTCCTCCAGGCAGTGATGGTCTCTGTGGCCGGGAAAAAGAAAATATATGTTGCTTTGGATGTTCCGATTGTAGAGCTATCCCGGCACGCACTGGAACTGACGGAGGTGCTTTTTGCATCTTTGCCTTATGATTTCCGCCGCAGACTGGGTGTGATCACCTATGCGAGCGAGCCAAAAAGCCGTAAATATATCCATCTGACCTTCGTGGAAAAGGGCTCGCTCCGCCCTGGCGACCGCAGCATCGAGAAGGATTTTGTGCTCGATCTCGCTTCGGGCCGGATCATGAATGCGGACTTCGGTGATTCACGTCAGCCTTATGCCGAGCTGGCCTGGAAAACACTGAAACAGCCGGAGCGCGGACTGGAAGATTTCGCACATTTTGCCGATTCGCTGCTGCCCGGGGAGAGCGTGGAGCGCAAGCTGTCGCTCGCGCTGTACAACGAGCTGGCGGTATTTTATGAGATCGAGCAGGGCAATGAAGAGCTGTATACAGAGAACAAGCAGGCGGTGCTGGGCGGATTGCTGTCCTACCTGAAGCCGGAGGGTGCGCTCACTTCCCGGGTGAGGCTGAATGATATGTTCCTGGAGCGGTTTGACCGCGAATATGATCTGATCCGGCAGAAAGGCATCCCTGTGCCCGAGATTATGGAGCAGTTTGTGGAGTATTTTACGCTGAAGGACCATAATTACCGGGTCAAGATTGTCGATTATTTCATCAACGGTATGCTGAATGCCCAGTCTGCCGGCCGTGAAGATGCACTGGCAGCAGCTTACGGTATGATCGAGAGCAATGATGAGCTAAGTGCGTCTTTCTTCAAAAGAGTGCTGGCCCAGCCCATCTTCCGCCGGGCGCTGCTGGAGCCTTATATGGAGTCCCGGCTGTCTGCGGCGTCAAGGTCTGCTGACATTTTACGCTTTGTAGTACACTTTGGCAGGTTCTTGCCGGAAGCGCTGCAGCAGTCGTTTGTCCGCGATACCGTCAAGGAGTACCTGCTGGAGAAGCTGCAGCGGGAGGCCGATCCGGTAGCGGCGGTAGCGGCGATCCATGATTCCGTGGACAAGGCGGAAAAGGAGCGCCGCAGAGGAAGCGGGCTCTATCCCGAAGCCCTGTCGCTGCTGGAGGAGCTGATGACGGCGGCGGACCGCTTCCTGCTGAACCGGGTCTCGCTGGACGAGCTGACACAGGAGCAGCTGCTGGAGATTTCTTTTCTGCGCTACCGCGAGGTTACCGACTGGCAGCCGCCGCTGGATGCGATTACCCGGCAAAAGGCGAACGCCCTCCGGGCTGCTTATCGGTGGTTCGGGGAGGAGAAGCCGACAGAGGAGATTTTTGCCGGACTATCGCCGAGAGAGCTGGATGATGTGCAGCTGCTCGGACGGCGCTGGCTGAAGGAATCGCGTAATATTGAACCGTTCGAGCGTGTACCGCTGGCCTTCTATCACAGCAGCGAGCGACAGGATGGACCGCTGGATTATGAGACGCTGATGGAACTAATAAAGCGTAAGGCGGGCGACGACAAAGAGAGGGTCTACCGTTTCCTGGCCTGGTCGCAGGGCAATCCGCTATTTTCTATTTCAAATAAAAAGCTGTGGCCTGGTTACCGCCGGGCTATTCTGAAGTATTTCCTGAGCAGCGACCGCGATGCGTTCAAGAGCCGTGATTTCCGTAAAAGCTATACCGCCGCCGCAGGCCCGGCACTGCAAAATGTATACAACGAAGCGCGCTCCCAGCTGGCTTCGCCGCTGGCGCGGTGGGTCAGCCGCAGCCGATTTCAACTCCTGATCTCCGGCAGCGTGCTGGGTATTGTGCTGATCGCTGTTATGATCGCGGTCAGCGTGCTCCGGCCGGACCCTGCGGACACGGCTCTGCCGGAAGGCAGCGCACAGCCCAGCGCCACAAGTGGGGCTGGTGCTCTAGTTCCCGCCACCGTCCGGCTGGGCGGCGGGACAACAGGCGGCAGCCTGGTGTTCACCTTTGCTGCTGCCGCCGACTGCTCCGCCTTCAAACCGGCGGAGGTCCGCGTGGTGTCCTCCGGCGATGTGACGGAGGACTACAAGGTCACGGCGACGACAGGCAGCTGCCTGGTCGTGTCGCCGAAGCCGGGCGCCGCCGGTACCGGCACGGATGCGAGTGCGCCGGCAGGGTCTGACAGCGGCGCAGATGCAGCCGCTGGAGCAGAAGGCAGCGCGGAGGCAGGCGCGCCTGCAGCGACTGACGGCACCGACACGGGTGCCGGACAGAAGACCGGCTCGACTGCGAGCGCTGGTGTGAAGGGGGCCGCGGGCGGGAACGCCGGCGCGGCCACGCCTTCTCCGGCGGCGGGAGGCACCGCGCCGGGAGCTCCCGGAGCCTCGGGAGCGGTGCCGGAGGCATCCGCGTTCGAGGTGACGGTGCAGCTGGAGGCCGGTGCGAAGCTGGCCGCAGGTGACATGATTATCGCCGGGGAGTACAAGCTGATCCTGCAGCCGGCTTCGGGCAAGGCAGCAGACAGCACCCCGGGCGCCGGAGCAGATGCAACTTCAAGTACTAAACCTTCGCCTAAGGCGACTGGTAATACGGACAACGAATGATGCGTGGCAGTGGAATATAGTTGATCCTGAACAGCACGATTAGCCGAGAGTGTGGGGCGCGTGCAGTTCGGGATTTTTGTTAATTTATGGTCTACATGAGTTGAACCCGGGAAGTCGAAGGCTGGGCGTATTAACAGATAATAAAGTATCTGACTGACCCTGGAAATTGAAACAGCGACAGTAAGGGACAAGAAAGTCCTAGACTGTCGCTGTTTCATTGAACTAACATTCTCCGTTAGAGTTAAATATGAAAAAGAAAAGTATAACTCTAAGCATGTGATAATGCAGGTACACAGAATTTTGAGCTTGTATCTAAAGTAAATTTAGACTTTATAAAGAGCATATCACCATTGTTGTCCATCCACTCATACTGTACGTTCTCAGGGAATTGATCTGGTGTGAAATGAAAATGAATATATTCTGTTTGCTCATTAGCAATACGCTTAAGTAAGCGATTTAAATTAACGTCACATTGACTAACTACATCATATAAATTTAGGTTATGACCTTCTTGTTGATAGACGATAATCGCCTCGTCCTCTTGCGAATAATATATTGATTCGGGAAATACTTTTATAGCGTAAAACATAAAGAGTCCTAGGTTATTAATATCACCAAATTGTTCTGAAACAGGTCTGCGAGATAAAACCATTCTTTTGATAAATGCCAAGTCTTCCTTACGGGAACAATTCAACTTGCGCAAGGTAGTATCCGCATTTGGAGTGGGAAGATATTTAAGTTTGATTTGTGATTCACCAACGGATTCAAATCCAAATATTGGATAGAAATCAATTACACTGCTATTAGCGAATAAGAAGAAGATATCACAATCATGCTCGTACAAATCTAGAACGTGCCTCATCAATTTTCCAGAAAGCCCCTTCCCTCTAAAATCAGGATGAGTCATAACTGTGCCAATTTGAATCGCTTTTTTATTTAACCCATTTATCATCAAGTCCATTTTGCTAACGGATACATTGGCAATCACTACATTATCTCTGATGAAAGAATGGCATATATAACGATCATCCCAGAATCCTTTCTGATACCAATCTTCAAAGTTGATATCAAAAACCAAAGTCGCTAGTTGATTAAAACTATCCCTGTAAACTTTGCTATCTTTATAGTCATAAACTAGGTCTATTTTATCAATATCTACATTTTCACTAGAAAACACAAATATCCCCCCCATTGTCTTTATGTTCACACTACCACGGAAAGTTTTATTGTATAAGGGTAAATATCAGGTATACCTAAACTATCCAAGACAGTTTATCGCAGCGAGTAGCCAGTCTACCTTTTGAGTGCAGGATTCACTGCCGACTAAAATATTTACATTATGAATAATTCGAGGA